>CAYHRX010000104.1:0-9106 GCA_964359075.1 uncultured Chitinophagales bacterium | reverse complement strand
ATCACTAAACGTCTCTGCCGGGAACACGCTCTTCACGTTGCTCGGGTTCCTCGGCCTCTACTTCGTCATTGGCGTGCTGTTCCTCTTCCTGGTGATCAAAGCCATCAACCATGGGCCGGAGGCTGCGCCAATCAACACAACCAAGAAATGACTCAACGAGGAATACGATGAAAATACTCCTGCTCATCAATGACGCTCCCTACGGATCAGAAAAAGCATACAATGCCTTGAGGCTTGCAATGGCTCTTCAAAGGGACCATCCCAACGTCGAGCCGTTGGTCTTCCTCATGGCAGACGCCGTGGCTTGCGGCATCCCGAACCAAGCAACAGCCCAGGGGTACTACAACATAGAGCGAATGCTGAAATCGGTACTTGCAAAAGGCGGGAAGGTGAAGGCGTGCGGAACTTGTGCCGATGCGAGAGGTCTGGCCAAGGCTCATCTCATCGAGGGAGTAGAGATGAGCAACATTGCAGCGCTTGCTGAATGGACCGTAGAAGCCGACAAGGTGCTGACATTCTAGGTGAACTGATTATCCAAGGAAGGAATGACAATGGAGATTCTCTGGTTCTGTATTGTTGCGTTCATGATTGCGATGTACGTCATCCTCGACGGCTTCGACCTCGGAGCAGGGGTGCTGCATCTGCTTGTCGCGAAGAATGACCCCGAGCGGCGATCCGTTCTCGCTGCAATTGGGCCGGTATGGGATGGGAATGAAGTGTGGCTCATTGCTGCCGGAGGGACACTCTACTTCGCATTTCCCCTCCTCTACGCATCAAGCTTCAGCGGCTTCTATCTACCGCTGATGATGGTGCTATGGCTGTTGATGCTGCGTGGCCTCGGCATCGAGCTTCGCCATCATGTGCATCATCCAATGTGGAAGACCTTCTGGGATGCAGTCTTCGCTCTCGGCAGTACGCTGCTCGCCATCTTCTTCGGTGCTGCCCTCGGTAACGTGGTGCGCGGCGTGCCGCTGCAGGCAGACGGATACTTCTTCGAGCCCCTGTGGACAACTTTTACCGTCGTGCCGGAGGCCGGCATCCTGGATTGGTTCACCGTCACGATGGGACTGGTCGCTCTCTTCACGCTGACTGTCCACGGAGCAAACTACCTTGCCATGAAGACTGAAGGAGTAATCCAATCACGCTCCCGCACCATCGCCGGCAAGGCGTGGTGGGGCGTGTTGCTTACGTCGTTCATCGCGTTGATCTCGACCTCATCGATCCGTCCTGAAACTTGGACCAACTTCACCGAGCATCTCTGGGGATTTATTTTCCCTTTCCTCGGGGTGTTGGGCTTGGTGGGGATGATTCATCACAATCGGACGAATCAAGACATACGCGCGTTCTTATCATCAACAACATTCATTGCCGGAATGTTGGCAAGCACGGCCTTCGGGTTGTTTCCAAACGTCCTTCCGGCATCAACCGATCCAAAGCATAGTCTTACAGTGTACAACACCATTGCTCACGAGTACGGACTTGGTGTGGGGCTTGTGTGGTGGACAATTGGGATCGTGATCGCCCTCGGCTACTTCATCTATCTCTTCTACTCGTTTAGAGGGAAGATCAAGCTCTCTGCCGAAGGCGAAGGGTACTGAGCACCAGAATGTGCTATTTCCCCCTGCAACATTTCACCCGGGTTCTCCGTTATACCTCCACAGGGAGGGCTCATCCTCCCACCTTTCTGTTCTTTTTCCCTTGGTAACTAACATCGTAGGAGATCCTTGTGAAGAAGGTGCTTTGTCTATCCTTGTTCATTCTGTTTTCATGTATGGCCGTTGCTCAGGATTTCAAAGGAGATATCTCAGGCAACGTCGTTGATGCCAAGACGCTCGAACCGATTCCCAGTGTGCATGTTGTTGTGCAGGAGAAGCCCGCCATTGGCGCGTCCACCGACGAGAACGGCGGGTTCCGTGTGCGCGGACTTGAGGTTGGCACCTACAGCCTCAAGGTCTCCGCCGTCGGATTCGTATCGCAGGTGGTAACAAACGTCGTGATCAGTACAGGCCGTTCCACACCGATTACGGTGAAGCTGGAAGAGACGGCAATTGAAATGGAAGAGGTGACTGTGGAGGCAAACTACTTCAGCCGTGCCCAACAGATGAGTCCCGTCAGCGCGAACCTCATTGTCCGTTCCGAGGTCCTTCGGTCTCCGGGCGGAGTGCAGGACGTGCAGCGGGTGATTCAGAACCTTCCTGGTGTTGCCAGCTCGACCGACAACATCAACGAGATGATCGTGCGCGGTGGAGCACCGTTCGAAAACCTGACGGTCATGGACAATATGGAGATCCCCTCCATCAACCATTACTCCAACCAGTTCAATTCCGCCGGCCCCATCAACATGGTGAATGCTGACATGATCGAGGATGTGCAGTTTTCTGCCGGTGGCTTTCCGGCTCAGTACGGCGACAAGTCATCATCAGTCATGAACCTTACCGTGCGCGAGGGGAACCGCGATGTCGGCTTCTCATCTAAGTCCGGGTTCAACATAGCAGGCATCGGCACGCTCATCGAAGGCGGCTTCGGTGACGGGAGAGGCTCCTACATCTTCTCCGCGCGGAACAGCCTGCTGGAACTCGTCGACAAGATAGTCGGCCTTTCTTCCATCTCCCTCACCGCAGTCCCGAAGTACTGGGACACACAGAGCAAGATCGTCTATGACCTGACAGGCTCTCACAAGCTCATTGCCAACTTCCTCTACGGTGAGAGCAGGATCAATATCGAAGGGGATCCCAAAGAGAAGGACGAGGCACGGAAAAGCATGATCGACTCTTCCAGCGTGGAGAATGTGTATCCCGTTACGAAGCAGTACGCAGCAGGGCTCACGCTGAGAAGTCTTTGGGGGAAGGATGGCTACTCCCTGGTCACGCTTTACTCCTCCGGCACTCGCACTAACGTCCAGGTGCGGGAAGACTTTGCGCGACGCGTCCGCGGCCCTAGCGGCGACGTGCTCGCCCACAGCACACTGAATTCCCGGCGGGTATTTGACAACCAGTCCGATGAGTCATTCCTCGGAGCAAAGGCGGACATCGTCTACCAGCTCCACCCACAGCACGAAATTTCGGCCGGCCTGCAGGTGCGGACCACGCAGCGATGGAAGAACGATGCCTTTGTCGAAGCGGACACGTCGAGATTCGATCTCAACAGGGACGGCATCTTCGAGACAGGGCCGGTTGTCATCCCCCAATACAACTACCACCAGGAGCTGGGATTTGCAAACTCCAGCATGTACTACATGTATGCAAGCGACAAGTTCAAGATCACTCCCCAGCTTGCTCTCACACTCGGCGGCAGGTATGACCACTTCACCTACTCAGGGAGGGGAGTGTTCTCGCCGAGGGCAAGCATCTCGTTTCAACTTGTGCCGCAGCAGACCACACTCACGTTTGCAACGGGCTTATATCCCCAGACCCACCCACTACCTTACTATGGCGACCGGAGAGACATCGGCTACAACAAGACTCTGAACAACATGCGAGCCGCACACTATGTGCTGGGACTTGAGCACATCTTCGGTCCAGGGTTGAAGATGAGTGTCGAGACATACTACAAGAGGTATGACCGCGTCGCAGTAACAGAAGACTTTGTGTACTCCGCGATCGACACATTCTGGTCGGACCGCCTGCTCACAATCGGTGAGCGATACTCGTACGGCGTTGAGTTCTTTCTTGAACAGAAACAGGTTGAGGACCTCTTCGGCACGATGAGCGTCTCACTGTCACGAACCCTGGAGAAGGATCCACGGATCCCGAAGAGAGTCGGCGCGTATCCCTCCGACTTCGACTACCCTGTGATTGTGACACTTATCGGCGGCAAAGTCGTGAAAGGCGTTCGTGATTGGTTGAACGAAGCTCCGTTCTTCCTCAAGTATCCGTCCTACATCCTCCCGCTTTCCAACGAGATGGAGATCAGCTTCAAGTACCGGTTCCAAACTGGCCGACCGTACACGCCAAAGGAATACGTTGTGTGGAGACAGAACAGAGAAGGCGGCGTGAAGTGGTCGCGTGGCGCGTGGATTGATTCGGATGACTACAACGGAGCGCGGTATCCGAACTACAGTCGGCTCGACTTGCAGTGGATCAGCCGCTTCTACTTCAACAACTGGAACATCAACGCGTACGTCGCAGTCCAGAACGTGCTGAACACCAAGAACGTCTTCTTCGAGAACTACAGAAGTGACGGGACCAAGGAGACAGTCTATCAGTTTGCATTCTTCCCCGTGGTGGGCGTGGAGATCGAGTACTGAGCCATTTGATTCTACTTGGCTGAAGTTCTCGTCGGTGGGCCGTTGAACAGGTGGCTATGTCCATTCAATTGCATATCTCTCCTATTTCTTCTACATTTTCGCAGAGCTTGCTGATGTTGGAAACATGAGTTGAGTTCCATTCAACGGAATGGACAAATGAGCCCGCAGGGAAAAACCCGCCATTGGCGGGATGTCTGCAAGCCCCCCTTGCGGCTTTTTTCTTTCTTGCTCTGCATACCAACTTCACCCCAAAATGACCTCCAAGCTTCAAACCATAATCGACAACCGAGAACCCAACACGGCTCTCGAATCTCTAAAAAGGCTGTTGCCTGAGTCAAAGACACTCGATGTCGCCACCGGCTTCTTTGAGATTGGGTCGCTGCTTGCCTTGGATTCGTTCTGGAATGCACTCGAATCAGTCCGTATCCTCATGGGAGACGAGACACAGCGACGCACCAAGAAGGAACTGGCTGAGAGCCTCCGCAAAGATAGCGACGCAAGCATCGAACGGAGTAAAGAAGCCGATGACTCGCTTCAGGGACTATTTGCAGTACGGCAAGCTCTTCAGGATGGCAGGATCAAGGCGAGAGTCTACACAAGGGCCAAGTTCCACGCGAAGGCAATGCTGATGAAGATGAAGCCACCTCATCTCTCAGACTACGGCATGGTCGGTTCAAGCAACTTCACGGAGCCGGGTCTATGCAGAAATCTCGAACTCAACCTTCTGACAACAGAACAGCACCAGCTTGAAGCACTTCAAACGTGGTACGAGGGCTGTTGGAGTGAAGCCGAGGAGGTAAAGGAAGAGATCCTCAAAGTCATCGAGCCTCATCTTAAACTGTACACTCCATTCGACGTCTACGCCAAGGCCCTCTACGAGTACTATCTCGGTAAGGAGATGCCAACGAGTAGCTGGGAGGAAACCGAATCGAAAGTCTATCCAATCCTTGACGACCTGCAAAGGGCCGGGTACAAGCAAGCCCTGTACATCGCTGAACAATGGGGTGGTTCACTCATCTGCGATGGTGTGGGGTTCGGCAAGACGTACATAGGTTTGATGCTTATTGAGCGCTTTCTGCATGACCGCAAGCGTGTTGCGCTCATTGTGCCAAAATCGGCTCGTGAGAGTGTCTGGGAAGTTAGGCTACAACAGTACCTGTCTGACTACTACGGGGGACCATATACCGGCAATCAGATTCTCCTGTTGAATCATACTGACTTGCCGAGAGAGAGCCTTGCAGAAAACCTCGAAAAGATCAGGCAACGGGCGGATGTTGTTATCGTGGATGAAGGTCATCACTTCAGAACTCCCAATGCTCAACGAAGTCAAAAGCTTTATGAGATGATTGAGTATGCGGGGAAGAACAAGAAGGTCTTTTTCCTCACGGCTACCCCGGTCAATAACTCTCTCTTCGACATTCTGCATTTGATGGAGTACTTCACCCGGAAAGAACGGAACTACTTTCAAAGGCTTGGCATCAGCGACACCCGTTCGTACTTTGTCAAGAAGGAACGAGCCGTCGAGATCAAGATGGGTGAAAAGAATCCAACTGACGACGATGAGGTGCTCTTCCCTGACTTCGACATTGCCGAGGCTGAGAAGGTACTGAGAGAAGATGCTCTGTTTGGCACGCTGGTGGTTCAACGAAGCCGGGAATATGCAAAGCAATATTTCCAACGGACTGGCAATGGTCAGATTCTCTTTCCCGTGAGAGATGCGCCGAGGGTTGCCAATTACAAGCTGGCCAACGTCTACAAGGAACTCTTCCCGAAGATCAAGCAGTCGTTCTCAAGAGAGACGCCGTTCCTCGAACTCACCCTGTACAACCCGGAGAACAACCGAAGAGATGCGAACCGCATCGACCCGAAAACGAGCAACCGTGAGCGACAAGTGTTGGGTCTCATCAGGGCGACGATGCTCAAGCGCATGGAGTCGTCCTACAAGGCGTTTGAGGCTTCGTGTGAGGACATGCTCAGAAACATGGCCCGATTTCTCCGCTACCACTCACCGGAACAGTGGGAGAAGTGGAAGGCTGCGAACGCCGATTTCTGGGACATCATCGAGACCCACTGGAAAGAACGATTCCAGGACTACGAAGAAGTTGAAGACGTTGAAGAGGATGACATACTTCCTGAGCCAAAGGAGAAGCAGAAACTCTCCGCTGACGAGTTCTTCCTCGACAAGATCATCGAGAGCGTCAGGCGAGATATGGCGGAGTTGGCTATCTTCCTCAAGTACATCCATGACCGTCTGAAGGAAGAAACCGATGCAAAGCTGCAAGCATTGGTCAAGTTGCTGAACGATAATGACGAACTCCGTTCTAAGAAGGTCATCATTTTCACACAATACCGGGATACGGCGAGATATCTTTACAAGCAACTGAAAGACAGGATCGACGGGCCGGTTGAGGAACTCGATAGCACATCCAGGAAGAACCGTGAGGTCATCATCAAACGCTTCTCACCTTACTACAACTGCACGGTGGAGGAGTTACCCCAGTATCTTGCGCAACCGATCCGTGTTCTCATCTCGACGGATATTCTCTCAGAAGGTCTGAACCTTCAGGATGCACACCTGCTCATCAATTACGATTTGCACTGGAACCCTGTGCGACTTATGCAGAGGATCGGTCGTGTTGATCGCCGATTGGATGCGGAGAATGAACGACGGCTTGGACGTGAACACTGTAAGGTGCGGTACTGGAATTTCCTGCCTCCCGACGAGCTTGATGACATGCTGGACCTTTACAAGAAGGTCTCAGGAAAACTCTTGAGAATTTCCAAGACGCTTGGCATTGAAGGGAAAAAAGTCCTCTCCCCCGAAGACGACTTTGAAGCCCTCCGCGACTTCAACGCTCAATACGATGGCGTGATGCCGTTTGAGGAGAGAATGCGATTGATGCTTGTTGACATTCTCAAGAATCATCCAGCGCTCAATGATGAGCTCCCACGTTTTCCGAAACGAGTTTTCTCAGGCAAGCAACGCGGGGAGCCGAATTGGAAGGGTGTGTTTGCTGCTTACCGGTATCCTTCGCGCCAGATTACGGACGACCAGGGAATCACCAAAGAAGTGCCCGGGGAATGCCGTTGGTATTTCCACCGTTTTGAGACGAATGATATCCTTGAAGAGATTCAGGCCATACATGCACTTATTGAATCGAAAGAAGACACACCAAGAGTTGTTACTCAGCCCGTCGATGAATTGAGGAAGAGCCTCAAGCTGATCGAACAGAAACAGATTCAGTGGGAGCTTCGGAACATGCAGGCACTCGCCGGGCAGAAGGCCACCCTCGTGTGCTGGATGGAGATTTCATGAACCGGCGAAAAGTGTCACTCGCACAGGTCGGAGGGACAAAAACTCAAGAAGTTGCGACGCGGCTGTTTGGTGAAATTCGTGGTCTTGTTGACGCGGCACGCCGGCATGTTGCAGTTGCCGTGAATTCAACGACGGTGATGCTCTACTGGCAGATCGGGACACGAATTCGGAAGGACGTCCTCGGCGAAGAACGGGCGGAATACGGTCAGCAGATTGTCTCGACACTGTCGCAACAATTGGCCACAGAGTATGGTGAAGGTTTTGGCAAGCGGAACCTGTTTAACATGATTCGTTTTGCGGAAGCATTTCCTCAGCGCACGATTGTGCAGACACTGTCTGCACAATTATCATGGTCGCACTTTGTAGAAATTCTTGTACTTGATGGATCGCTCAAGCGCGACTTCTACGCCGAAATGTGCCGGATCGAGCGCTGGAGTGTGCGCACACTCCGGGAGAGAATCGCCGGCATGCTCTACGAACGCACCGCCATCTCGAAGAAACCCGGCAAGCTCATCAAGCAGGAGCTGAAATCCCTGCGTGACGAAGACAAGCTCACGCCAGACCTCGTCTTCCGTGATCCTTACTTCCTTGACTTCCTTGGTCTCAAGGACACCTACAGCGAAAACGATCTCGAAGCAGCAATCCTACGGGAGATGGAGTCATTCATCCTTGAGCTTGGCGCGGGGTTCAGCTTTGTTGCCCGGCAAAAGAGGATCACCGTTGATAGTGAGGACTACTACCTCGACCTTCTCTTCTATCACCGTAAGTTGAAACGGCTCGTGGCGGTTGACCTGAAGTTGGGCGCGTTCAAGGCTGCTGACAAGGGACAAATGGAACTGTATCTTCGCTGGTTGGAGAAACACGAGCAACAAGGGGGTGAAGACTCACCCATTGGCTTGATCCTCTGTGCAGGGAAATCCACCGAGCAAGTGGAGTTGCTACAGCTTGAAAAGAGCGGCATCCGAGTAGCGGAGTACATGACAGAGCTTCCGCCGCGCAAGCTGCTGGAAAAGAAATTGCACCAGGCGATCATCATTGCCCGCGAGCAGCTTGCGCAACGCCGACTTCCGGAAAAGACCAAAGCGAATTGAGCACAATGACTCCCATTGCTGAACGCGCCGTCCGTGCAATTACCAATCTTGACTCACTCGTTTCGTTCCTGAGAGACGGACTCCGATGGCCCATCCCCGATGACGCAACCCTTGACGACGCCACCTTTGAGTGGAGCGGCACAGAGCTTCAGTTGAGCGATACCGATCGTCAAAGACTACGAGATGGCTCCGTCCTCCAGCTCCGCCCCATGACCAACGACCAGCCCTGGGGCATCTTTATCGTCAACTTTGCCAATGGGCAGGTGTACAAGACTGCACTCCGACAAGTCCTACGCGGACTTGTCCCAAAACGACAGCGCGATGCAAACCTGCCTGCATGGAAGCATGAGAACCTACTGTTCATTTGTCTCACCATTAACAACGATTGCACGTTTGCCCACTTCAAAGGCAGCCGTCCGGAGTTGGCGAAACTCTCCATGTTCGGCTGGGAGT
>CAYHRX010000103.1:0-9123 GCA_964359075.1 uncultured Chitinophagales bacterium | reverse complement strand
GAAATACGACGCATCCTAATGTTGACGTTTGGGATTGTGCCTGTTGATGTCCATGCTACGGGAATTGACGCACCACAATTCCACTGTGAAGAGCTTCCCGGCGAAGTGAGTGAGATGCCACATCCACCCGTCTGCCTGCAATTGATCGTGATGCTGTCATTGTCCCCTGCGCTTCCTGCACTGACTGAGATGCTGTAGTTGCCAGCAGGGACAGTGTTCGGAATCAGCCAGTTGTACAGTCCCGTGTTTGATGCAGTTGTATAGAGAACCTGAACAGGAGACGGTACACCATATTGATTGATAGATATGGTCACTGTGGGAGGGCTCCCAGATGGAGTCCACATGATAGGTATCGTAGTTCCACAGTAGTGCGTAGAGAATTCTACAGGTGAAGTAATCGTGAGTCCTGGTTGCTGTATCATTTCCAGTTCTACCCCATGGCTCGATGCATCGGTGTGGTAGAGTGATGGCTCGTCAAATCCGTCTCCCGAGTAGGCGAGCAGCACTCCAGATGACAGCACTGGTATTGATGTGCGGTCCAGCCTGCCAAGTTCCTCTTCACGGTTGGATGGACCTATCTCACATGAATCGTGCACTGTCGCAACGCGGTCGATTCCTGGAGCCTCGGTTGACGGATACGAGTCCGTGAGGTTTTCCTGATATAATCTTACTGCATCGAGTTCGTTCATCGCCATGATTATCCCAGATGCAGTACGGATGGCTGTCACGCAAATCAACGTATCACACGTAACGCAACTCGTGTCCGTGAAGCTAAACCGGATACAAAAACGCAGCGTATCGCTACAACACCAGAGTGACTTCGCCAGCGGCATGGCAAGATCTATACTCAACGGCTTGCCGGTTGTCATGTTGACTCCGGTACTGCTCGTCCAGATAATCTCTCTGCCGTATGGTGCACCAGTGAGGGCGGTGACGACTCCGCCTGCAAAACCACCGAGCGTGCCTGACTTTATATTGCCGAAGTTCTCGCTATTGGAGTTACACTTAACGCAATTCGTATCATTGGCGTTATGGTAGAGATAGACAAGTTCGGCAGACACTTTCTGAATTGGTTTAGGACCGGCAACCAAAGAACCGGTCAATTGAATCAGGCCACTGCTTGGATTCGTTGATGTTATTCCCAGACTTTCGACGCGGTGTGTGAAACCATCGCAGCAAGCACACACTGGCAAAGTGAATGAATTGTTCCATGTACCTGCAAAACCCGGACCAGTAGCATTTATCGTAAAGCTGCCAGATGTGAGAACAGTAGGTCCGATTGTCCCGGAAATAGTTACCGTTTGACTAGGATTGACAATCGGCAAAGGGCCAATCGTTACAGGAATAATGCTTGGTGAAACTGTAATAGAGGTCACGGTCATTACACAGTTTAGATCTGTGCTAGGGTTCTTAAAAGTTAAGACATAGTTATAAAGGTTGCTTCCTCTTCCTGCACACCACACCGTGTCACTTATTTCCAAAGCGCCACAAGATAGTACCACAAAACCCCACGTCTCGCTCTCTCCCCGTAACTGTCCACCGACGAAAGCGCCGACTTTCCAAGCAAATTTCTTCCCCTTCTCCAGCTTCTTTGCAGAAGTTGGATACTGAAACGTAGTCGTCCTAATGTCCCCCTTCTCAAACCACGCTGCATTTCGTTGCATTGCATCAGAGGGGGACTGGTTACCTAGCACCTCCACAATCCTCAGGTGGTATTGGACACCCGGCGGTGCCGGTGTCGGTGGAAGCCAGGTGAACATCGGCATCTGTCCTTCAGGAATGGTCTCACCGTCGGCAGGAGAGATGAGTGTAGGTCCGGAGACGATCTCAACATTCTGCTGTATGCAATCCCTCACAAGCTCTTCGCCCGTCTCCGTCTTCACGTAGATACAGATCGTGTAGTCACCGGACGGTGCGTTGCCTGTGCGAGTGAACGCGTCGCGCCACCTGCCGGCTTTGAAGGTCACGCTACCGCCGCGCTTCACGTCATCGTACGTGATCGTCTTGCGTCCGGGTGGAAGGCTCATCACGCCGGACTGTCCGTCTGCAACACGGCCCGCAGCGGCTTCGTCGAGCGTCGCCACAAGCCGGATGCGGTACGTTGTTGTGTCGGTGTTATTGAGCGTCAGCTTCCAGAGATCGGCTGCACGAAGCTGGTTTGGCGGGGGCTGCTGGAGACGGACAGTCACCAAGGCACGCTGTGCTCCTGCTTGCTCGATCGGTGAACATAGCAGCGACAGCAGCAACAACAAGAAAAGACTCAGTGATTGCTTTTCACCATATCTGGGAAGCGACTTCCCAGAATGGCCCAGGCGAATGCTCATTTGGAGATTCGACATGGGAATCCCTTTCAGTTGAAGTGAACGAATCAGGTGGTGCGAATGAGTAATGAACCGGTTCATGGTTCTACCTTTCCTCATATGATTGATGGTGGTGGAGAACAATCGAATAGAGTCACGGCTTCCCAATCCAGAATATCGAATGCTTCTTGATGTCATGCAGGCTGTGTCCACAAACCCAAAAGGGTTAGCATGGAAACATCCCGCGTGTCCTTAGGACATACACAGGGAAATACACACAAGTCGACGAGTAGCAGGATGATGAAAAAGTCTTTTCGTTGTCATTGCGAGGCGCTTTCTGCCGAAGTCCCGCTTCCAAGGACTCCGCTCACATGCGGGACTCTGGGAAGCGAGCAATCTCGCTTTTTAGCACGGACTCAAAGTCGAGATTGCTTCGCTGCGCTCGCAATGACTCGTTGGGTGAGTTTTTCAGCAAGCTCCTAGTCTTAGGAAAAAAGAAACGCAGGCGGGCTGTGTTCTTTCAGAGAAAGACGATGGGCAAGCTGATCAGGTAGGCAAGGCGCGACATGGCGCCATTTGCTCTTGAGGTGTGGTTCGGGCACAATGCCGTCATCTTCATCGGCAAGCGTCCGTTCAACTGTACAAATGAGAAACGAGATGAGAAGGGAAAGGATGACGAGGAGTACACACAGACCGATGAGCGGTGCAAACCCACTCAACAGCGAAGAGAGTACAGCAACTGTAGGATGTTCTTGCGCGAGATAGCCTGCTACAATACAGGAGGAAGCAAATGCTGTCATCGTGACGATGAGAGCTTTGGAGTGCTTTCTCGGCCTTGGCGCGACGCGAGGAGGTCCTTCCTTCATACGTACCACAGTGGGGGACACAGTATTGGAGAGAAACTGTCTCACAGATCTCTCTTCCTCTCGGACAAACAACTGGGCAAGAAAACACGAAAGCCTCCCTCATCTGTTGTTGAAGATTCAGATGCAAGAGGCTTATGAGAAGTAACGGACTAAAAGAACCTAAACTTTCCTGAATGCAAAGTCAAGTCATTATTAGCGGAGTCCGGCGACCATTGCTTGCTGGCTCGCCCTTCTCTGCACTCAGCGACACGTTCAGAGTGCGCACCGAGGGGAACTTCGAGCGCGGGCTCAGCAGCGCACAGCACCGGAAACAAGACGCTTGCACTGATAATCATATTCAGCACAAGTGGGCACATCCCACCCAATGCCTGGCAAGCGATGTCCCATTTTCTTATCTTCATCCTCAGAACACTGACCCGACCCACTTTCAAGAAACACGATTTCATCCTCCCACCAGCATGTCCACCATCTCCCGCATCGCCACAACCATCTTCTCCCCCACCGGTGCTCTTGCAACGCTCACCGGCTACGAGCATCGTCCGCAGCAGGAGATAATGGCAAAAGCAATCGTGGACGCGCTGCAACACCAGCAGCATCTCATCGTTGAAGCACCAACCGGCGTCGGCAAAACACTCGCGTATCTCGTGCCGTCGATCCTGTACGCACTCGATAAGAAGCGCAAGGCGATCATTTCCACTCACACGAAGAACCTGCAAGAGCAGATCTTCAAGAAAGACATCCCGCTCGTTCACGCGGTTCTGGGCAGAGACTTCAGGGTGGCATTGCTGAAGGGCAGACGGAACTATCTCTGCACCACGCGTCTACGTAACACACTTGCCTCCACAGGATACCTCTTCGAGAAGGGCGAGCTTAATCAGCTCAACCGGATTCGTGACTGGTCGCAGCGCACAGTGGATGGCGATGTGGAGAACCTCGGCTTCATCCCTGATCCACGAGTCTGGGATATGGTGTGTTCGGAGAAGGAAGTGTGCCGCTCGGCGCTCTGCAAGACGGATTGTTTCTTTCGGCTTGCAAAAGAGCGTGTGAGGTCAGCGCACGTTGTCATCATGAACCATGCTCTGTTCTTCACGCTGTGGCAGATGCAGGAGACGGACGATCATTTCATCTTTGAAGACGACTTTGTCATCTTCGATGAAGCACACACATTGGAGTCCATTGCAGGTGCCGGGTTGGGGAAAAACCTCTCCCGCTACCAGGCGCTGGCCGCAGTGCACAAGCTCTATAATGGTAGAACGAAGAAGGGGTTGCTTGCGAAGGAGAAGCGGGGACAGAAAGCACTATGCGAGCATACAGAGCAGGCCCTGATTGAATTTTTTGAGAGGGTGCGGGAAGCCGTCCTCCGTATTGCGCCGGTTGCTCATCGCAACCACAATGCTTTCACACGTGAAGTTCGGATCCGGACCCCTCACCTCATTGCCAACACCGTCACCAAGGAACTGAATGAGTTGCAATCGGCGGTAAAGAGGCTTGAGAACGAGGCAGCGACCGATATCCGCAGGCAGGAGCTTGCCGGCGCGCGCCGCTCTCTCTGGGAGGCTGATGTATTGATCCGGGAGTTCCTCGAGCAGCCCGAGCAAGATTTCACGTACTGGGTTGAGCTCGGTGGCAGCCGCGGCGAGAACGTGACGCTCTGCGCCTCGCCAACAGAGATTGCCGATCTTATCGGACCAGGGTTGTTCAGGGAAGGAACTTCAGTGATCATGACCAGCGCTACGCTGACGGTGGACGGACGGCTTGACTATTTCAAGAGTCGAATGGGCGCGGCGGCAGTTGAGGGACTCGTGCTCGACTCCCCGTTCGACCACATGCGACAAATGCGGCTAACGCTCGCACGTGATCTCTCCGAGCCGGACAAACCTGGTTACTCGGAGCAACTCCCCGCACGTATCCTGCAAAGCATCGATCGATCGCGAGGCAAGGCGCTTGTGCTCTTCACAAGCAACGCGCTGATGCAGACAATGGCAAAGCAGCTTGCGCCGGGCCTCGAAGGCCGTGGCTGGCGGCTGCTTGTTCAAGGCGGAAGCATTCAACGCCACGAGCTGCTCGAAGAGTTCAAGCGCGACATTCACTCGGTGCTGTTCGGACTTGATAGTTTCTGGATGGGAGTGGATGTGCCGGGAGAAGCACTTGAGCATGTCATTATCTGCAGATTGCCATTTGCCGTCCCTAACCATCCCCTCATCGAAGCGAGGATCGAGCTCATTGAGCAACGCGGTGGCAACGCGTTCATGGAGTTTTCCCTGCCCGAAGCCATCTTGAAGTTCCGCCAGGGCGTTGGTCGGCTCCTCCGCTCCCGCACCGACAAAGGCATGGTCACCATCCTCGACTCCCGCATCCTCACCAAGCGCTACGGACGGATGTTCGTCTCCTCCATCCCCCGCTGTCCTGTCGAAGTCATCTCCACCGATGGGGAGACGGAATACCTGCAGGATTGGTAGCTCTTGACTCCCTGTAACCTCTTCTTTCACTTATCATTAGGATGCATTTCTCTCCGGATTCCACTGTACCACCCGGCGTGCATCGAATGTCGGTTGGGCAACTGCACGTCACGGTAGACCATCAAAGGGCTCGCAGAGAGGTGCGAGGGAGTCTGCGCGGGAGATCCCTCGGCGCGCGACCGACCGAAGTCGCCTGAGAAACTTTGGCGCGAAGTTAGTGGAGGTGAGTTTCACCCCCGTCATTCTTTACTTTTTTCACATTCAGTGTTTGACAATTACAGAAAATGTTGTATCTTCACATCCGAGAGGTCGCGTGCTGTAGAATGCGACATCAAAGTTTTGATCTCCCACCAACACTAACAAAACAAGGAGGACTCATGGCCAAAGCAATGTCAAAGGCGCAGATCGTGGCGCACTTTGCGAAGAAGTTCGATCTGAAGAAGAAGGTTGCAGCTGCGGTGTTCGAGGAGATGGCACGACTCGCCTACAAAGAGGCGAAGAACTCGTTCACACTCCCCGGCATCGGCAAGCTTGTGCTCGTTGACCGCAAGGCACGCCTGGGCCGCAACCCGAAGACCGGCGAGACGATCCAGATTCCGGCAAAGACCGTTGTGAAGTTCCGCTTCGCAAAGGCATGCAAGGAAGCCGTGCTGCCAAAGAAGGCCGCACCGAAGATGGTGCCAACACCAACGATGTAAGCGGCACTGTCCGTTGCTACGTTTGAGTTGAACAGTCCCACTCTTGTTCCTTGAGAGCGGGACTGTTTTTGTTCGCGTTGCGCCCAAGCCACTTCACCCCGAACGTTTCTCTTCCCACATTTTGTAATCGCCGTTGCCTGAACAATCCATGTGCATTGTCTTGATCTCGCGATTCGTTGAATGTCAGACGGTCGTTTCGTACATTGCAATGCAATGAAGAACCCGTTCCAGAGCGTAAAGACCTTCGTCAGGAACCTCGGGCTCGTTGAGCAGGCCCAGGTGGTGGCATCAACTGCAGTTGTTGTCTCCATGGCGACAATCGTTGTGGCTATTATCGCCACTGGCCAGGAGCCGCGGTTCATGGACTTCATCAGTATTCTTGCCGTCGGTGTGATCGGATCGGCAGGTGTGTACTTCTCACTGCAGTATAGCCGCCAGATCGATGACCAACGCAAACAGCTGATCGCACTCAACACCGTCGCGGCGGCAGTGAACCACTTTGTCGAGCTTGACCTCGTTCTTCAAACTGCGCTGAAGAAACTCGCGGAGCTCTTCAACATCCGCTTTGGCTGGATTTACATGCTTGAAGAGGAACGGCTGGTGCTTAAGAAATCAGAGGGGATAACCACGGACTTCTTCTCTCTCTACAGTGGGCCAACGCAGTCCGTCAGTACATGGCTGCATCAGCCTCATGTCCAGCGCGAGGTGCTCTCCGAAAACCTCGGCCACATCCATCCACACCTGAAACAGTTGGGGATCCAGTTCTGGGCGTCCATCCCGCTGCGGGCAAAGGACACCGTTGCAGGTACGCTCATCGTCGCGGGTGAAGACTATAGTATGTTCACCGGCAAGCAGGCGGAACTAATGGAGACCTTCGGCAACCAGATTAGTGTCGCGCTGAACAATGCCCAGTTGTTCGACCGCCTGCGCCAATCCGAACAGAAGTACATGGACCTGTTCGAGCGAGCGCCCGACATCTACTTGAATGTTGATAGCAGACATGTGATTGTGGAGGTGAACGCAACCGGGGCGGACATCCTTGGCTACACAAAGCGGGAGATCGTCGGGAAGCCAATTGAGTTCCTCTTCGTGGAGGAGCGCCGGTACAACGTGCGCGACATGCTGCAGCGTATGTTCACTGAGAGCCGCAGCCTGAAGGATGCAGAGGAACAGATGGCTCGAAAGGGCGGTCAGACGGCATACGTGACGCTGAACTCGTCTCTTGTTGTCGACGAACACGGCACCACTGCGCATGCGCGTATCGCTGCACGCGACATCACCGAGCGAAAAAAGATGGAGGCTGCCATTCTCCACGCGCAGAAAATCGACAGCATCGGGAGTCTCGCGGGAGGCATTGCGCACGACTTCAACAACCTCCTCGCATCCATCCTCGGCTCCGCCTCGATCATGCGGCGTCGGTTGAACGAGGAGGACAAACTCTACAAGTATGTGGAGATCATCACGACGGCAGCGCGGCACGGATCATCTCTCACCCGACAGCTCCTCACTTTTGCGCGTAAGACAGAGAAGGATATCACGACCGTCGACGTTAACACGATCATCAAAGAAACTCTTGCCCTCTTCGAGCGCAGTGTTACGAAGGGAATTGCAATTAACACAAACCTGACCACCGACCTCACCGGCGTGAACGGGGACGCGGGGCAGATCCAGCAGGCATTGCTCAATCTCTTTCTCAACGCGCGTGATGCCATGCCCAACGGAGGAGCGCTCGCAGTTTCGACAAAGGTGATCATCGCCGACGCCCACACGACGAGCCAGTTCAATTCTGTGAAGCCGGGCCCCTTCGTGGAGGTCACGGTGAGTGATACCGGTGTTGGCATTGACAGGACTATCCAAAACCGAATCTTTGAGCCGTTCTTCACAACGAAAGACCATGGCACCGGACTTGGACTTGCGGTGCTGTACGGTGTTGTCCAGAACCACGGCGGTTTCATCAATCTTGAGAGTGAAGACGGACGGGGAACAACATTTCTCGTTCACTTCCCACGCGTGGCTACTGTTACGCCATCTGCCGCTCGACAGAAGCGCCAGCGGCTTGCGCGTGGCAGGGAAAACATCCTCGTGGTTGATGACGAGATGAGCGTGTGTGAAATCGCGCGGGATATGTTGAGCGAACTGGGATACACCGTGATGCTCCAGCATGATGGCAAGGCGGGCGTTGAATTCTACCGGGCGCGCCAAGCATCCATTGACCTGATCCTCCTTGACGTCAACATGCCGCTGATGGACGGCATACAGGCGTTCGATGAATTGCGCCGACTCAACCCCGTGGCGCGCGTTATCTTCCTGACGGGATACGGAAAGGAGTCGGTAGAGCTTTCGACGCTCCCGGTCGATGCCAACGGGCTCCTGCAGAAGCCGTTTCAGGTTGAGGACCTTGCGGCAAAGGTCCGGACTGTGCTTGATACCCGCAGCGTGCCGCAGGAGCGCCCCGCGGAAACGTAGCAGACAGCTTACGTCACTCGATTATCCTCGACCACAATGGACTCGGTGTTCCAACAGCTCAAGAAAGCCCGCGAGGCCAAACGGCTCTCGATCAACGACGTCTCCGACGCAACGCTGATCAACCCCGGCTTCCTTGAGGCAATTGAACAGGGAAAGACCGATATCTTGCCGCAGACATACGTGCGGGCGTTCATTCGTGAGTACGCGGGCGTCTACGCCAACCAGCATGATACGGCTGTCGATTGCCTGGAGTCGAGCCGAAAGAGGATTTACGGTCTTCTCGACGGCGAGGAGGCTCTGGCAGCGCCCGCAGCGCAGGTGCCCGTCCGCGTTC
>CAYHRX010000102.1:0-9196 GCA_964359075.1 uncultured Chitinophagales bacterium | reverse complement strand
ACAGCAACACCAGCACCGGGAAACAGAAGACGCTGTAGCCAAAGGTTGATTTAATGAGGAAGTCCGAGATGATGGCGCCGACAAGACCCAGCCAATTGTGTGCAGTATCGGCCTTGGCCTGTACCTGTGGATCGCCGGAGAACACTTTGAGGAGGTCAGAGAAGGGCAGATCGGCTGCCGCTTCATCGCGGGCGTCGTAGGAGACGAGAGCGAGGAAGACAAGCAGCGCAACAGCCATCATGAGGAGAGCAATGATGGATTGCTTCCGCTCTGAAGAACTTTTGGATGTCCCACGCTTCAACGCGCCGGCATCAGCTTTTGTGCGTATCTGTTGAGTCATCGGGGGATCGCAGTCTCTTATGACATTACAGGCACCTTGGACGCTTCCACCTTCTCGCTATCACGCTTCACCTTGATGACATTACCGACCAGTTGAGGCAGCACGGGGATGGTGTCAACACCAGCACACACCGGTAGGTCGTCCGCAAACCCGATGCTTGCGAGGTATTTCCCGTGCTCGGAGTTCTTGATCATCTTCAGCAAGCTGCGGCTATGACCCCTATACAGCATCGTTGCAGCGATCGCCGCGTCGGAAAGCAACAACTCAACGCCGTCATCCTCGCTCAGCTTGTGTACAAGCATGCCGGCACATACTGAGTCCTCAAGGGAAAACATCCCATTGTTGCCGGCGCAAACGATGATGAAGTCCTGCCTGAGCTCCTTCATGAACTCCGTGACGAGCGCGATGTTCACAAACCCGCAGATCGCCACGTGACGCGCAAAGCGGGCTTTCTCAATTGCCATTGAACCGTTCGTGGAGCTGAAGATGATTGCCTTGCCCTTCACTTTCTCTTCCGAGTAGTCGAACGGAGAATTGCCAAGGTTGAAGCCCTCGATCATCTTCCCGTTACGCTCGCCGCCGCGAAGAACATAATCACCAAAGAGATTTCCTGAGATCTTAACAGCCCGCTCTACCGTTGTCACAGGGATAATCTCCTTCGCACCATTGTTGAGCGCCGTGGCAATGGACGTGCTGGCGCGCAGCACGTCGACAACAACCACGGTCTTATCGCGCAACGCAAGTTCATCAATCTGGTGTGGCGTGAAGTGTAGATCAACCCGCATACGGCTCTCTTGCTAGTCTATTTCTTCGTGATGAATGGAATCGCTGCAACTGTCGCAGGGAATTCCTTGTTCCGGATCATGACCGAAACTGGCGTCCCCACCTTTGTATGTCCGGCGCTGACATATCCCATCCCGATGGACTTGTCAAGAATGGGAGAAAACGTCCCGGACGTCACGGTTCCGATTGCCGATCCGTTGGACTGAATAGGATACCCCTGACGTGGGAATGCCTTGGCGTTCAGCGTGAACCCCACGAGCTTGCGCTTCAATCCCCTCTGCTTCACCGATCGTATCACGTCGCTCCCGATGAAGTCGCCTTTGTCCAGCTTGGTGATCCACGCAAGTCCAGCCTCAAGAGGGTTGGTCGTTTGATCGATATCGTGACCGTACAGACAGAAGCCCATCTCAAGCCGCAACGTATCCCGCGCACCAAGGCCAACGGGACCAATGCCGAACTCCTTGCCCGCGTCCATAACCGCAGTCCAGATCTTTTCGCCGACGTGAGGGTCGGATGGCAAATACAGCTCAAAGCCAAGCTCGCCAGTATATCCGGTTCTGGAGATGATCATATCGACGCCAGCCAGTCTGTGTCTGACGAAGTGATAATACTCTATCGAGGAAAGGTTGGATTGCGTAAGCTTCTGCAGCGTTGCCAGGGACCTGGGGCCCTGGATTGCGAGCAGCGAGATGTCGTCGCTGCGGTTCTTTAACTTCACGTCGCCGGAAACGTGTTTCTGCAACCACTCGATGTCTTTGGGAATGTTCGCTGCGTTGATGACGAGCATGTAGTGGTCGCCCATGTGGTACACGAGCAGGTCATCCACAATGCCGCCGTTATCATAGCACATGGCTGAGTACTGTACCCGGCCCTCAAAGAGCTTCGAGGCATCGTTGACCGTAATCTTCTGCACGTACTCCAACGCATCCCCACCCCACACTTCCACCTCTCCCATGTGCGACACATCGAACACACCGACAGCCTCGCGGACACGCTTGTGCTCCTCGATGATGCTAGTATACTGGACGGGCATTTCATATCCGCCGAACTCGACAATCTTCGCTCCGAGTCGGTCATGAATGTCGAAGAACGCTGTGCGCTTCGTGGTCAAGGCTCTAGTTGAATTGTTGAGTGACATCTTTCTGCTGCGAGAGAGAGATGGCTTTGAACTCTCCCATTGCCACCGATGGATCGGAGACGAGCGTGATCCAGATGCGGTGTTTCAGCATAAGCCTCCGCAGCCTGCTCGCGAACCCATCGGTAAGCTGGAGGGCAACTTCGGGATTAGCGTGAACCTCAACCCGGAACTCGTTCGTCTCCGCCTTGAACCGGCGTATCCATCGCTCAAGCGAGTTGATGGTTGTGGTCTTGGATTGGACGAGTCCTGTGCCTCCACACGCCGGACACTGCTCGGTGAAGCTGTGCAGAATACTCTGACGGATGCGCTGACGGGTGATTTGCACAAGGCCGAACTCCGTCATCGGAAGAACAGTAACCTTTGCCCGGTCCTTGCGAAACTCCTTCTTCAGCTCTTCAAATACCTTCCTCTTGTTGCGCTCATCTTCAAGGTCGATGAAGTCGCAGACGATAATCCCACCCATGTCTCTCAGGCGGAGCTGACGGCAGATCTCGCGGGCAGCTTCAAGGTCGGTCCGGAGTGAATTCTGTTCCTGTTCCCTCTTGGCCGCGTAGCGACCACTGTTCACATCAATCACCACCATCGCCTCGGTCGGCTCGATGATGATGTAGCCGCCACTCTTCAGCCAGACTTTCCGGGCCAGGGTCTGCTCGATTTCCTTCTCGACACCATAGGTATCGAAGATCGGACGCCTGTCCTTGTGCAGCTCTATCTTGTCAAGCAGTTGGGGTGAAGTGTACTTGATGTAGGTAGAGATCTCTCTGTGGAGCTTCTTCGTGTCCACAATAACGCGGGAGACGTCATTCGAGAAGAGATCACGGATGACACTTGATGTGGTCGAGAGGTCCTTGAAAAGGAGACACGGAGGTTTCTCTGTCTTGACCGCCTGTTCAATCTCACGCCATGTTTTCACCAGGCCTTCAAGGTCATTTCTCAGCGAGTCATCATCCTTTCCCTCCGCTACCGTCCTGATGATCGCACCGAAACCTTCAGGCAAAATACTCTGGGCCATTCTCCGGAGACGGCGCTTCTCTTTGAAGCTGTTGATCTTTCTGGAAATGCCGATCTTGTCATCGAATGGAAGGAGAACAAGGAAGCGACCAGCGAGTGAGACTTCGGAAGTGACCCGAACCCCCTTCTTGCCGACAGGCTCCTTGATAATCTGGACGATGATGTCCTGGCCTTTTTCGAGCTGGACATCTCTTCGTTGGCGTCGGTCGTTGTCGCGACGGTGTGAGCTTGCAGCCTGTGGCGACTGCTGACTGGTGCCTTCAATGGCAGCTCCCTCGGCTACAGCAGCCTTTTCTTCGGCACTCTCCTCCTCCGCATCTGCATCATCTCCCAGCATTGCGGAGTACTCATCAAAACGGCTCCCAATATCCGAAAAGTGCAGAAATGCATCCTGCTGAAGACCGATATCTATGAACGCTGCCTTGATTCCGGGCATCACCTTGGCAACTTTGCCGAAGTAGATGTCACCGACCATCTTCTCTCTATTGGCAGTCTCAACGAAGATCTCTGCCAGGCGGCCATCTTCTGTGATCGCTATGCGAGTCTCATTCGCCGCCGCGTTGATAACAATTTCCTTTTTCATCCTGGAATGATCGTTCCAACCTTTCTACAAGATGTGGACACTGTGTGGGCCCCAGTCCCTGGAACGATGCCGGCAATACCCTGCACCTGGCAGGGGATACTCTCGGGATTAGTTCTTTGCCGAATCGTTAACAGTGCCTGAGGTGGTTCTGTGTGTGCGCTCCTCAAAAGGTAGCGTCTTTTCTCCTCACTCACACCCTGAATCACCAATGGCTAAGTTAAGAAAAATATGGGCGGGTTGCAATATGAGAGACGTGAGGGTGGTGTCCTGGTTTAGGACTCGTGTGATAATAATGATCAACAAACAGAAAGAGGTCAAGCTCCCCCGCGTCACACCTTTGGTAACCGACCGTTGCTTCCTTCCGGACCTGGCGGGGTTGAGCTACTTACAGTTGCGCGGGACTTGACCTCAAGTTCTTCAGGAACACACGAAGACACCAAGTCGCCAGGCTCCTTAATGGATCTTCGTGTCTTTGTGACCTGGTGGTTCTGCTTACTTGGTGGAGCTGATCGGGATCCCAGTCCGCCGAAGTGAACTTCACGAAGGCGGAGAACCAACGACCTCCTCCAACATAAATCTCGAAGAGTGGAGCTGATCGGGATCGAACCGACGGCCTCCTCGTTGCGAACGAGGCGCTCTCCCAGCTGAGCTACAGCCCCAAATGCTTTCAATCGCCGTCCAAAGATACGAAAACTTGGAAGTGAACGCAAGGCTCAGGCCCACCGTTTGCGCGGCCTCGCTGTCAAAGCAGCGAAGGCGAAGCAATCAAATCCATCGAAGGGATCCGGACGTTGGATGGGTGGCAACAAAAAGCCCCGACCGAATAGCCAGGGCCTGTGCTTTTGAGCTTCACAACCCGCTGCTTCACACACGCCGAACCTCGCCCGTTGGATCAATCGAGAGCATAGATTGCTGGTGAGTCGGCGGCTGAGAAGACTTGATAATTCTCTTCGTCTGATAGCTCTGGAATTCATTCAGGACTAATTTCCCACGGTCTGCAACTCGCATTTACGATATGGGGCCGGCGTTATCGCCCTGCCTTCCTTGACATAGAAAGCCAGAATACGTATTTTAGTTCAGATTTCTTAAAGAATTCAAAGCACTCCAGGCGATGATGGCTGCTGATCTCTCACACCGTGAACGCACTGTTCTGCACTATGTCGTGCACGATTTTATCCAAACGGCCACCCCGATTGGCTCGCGCTACATATCCAAGAAGCACGAGGATGTGCTGGGGCTAAGCTCGGCAAGTATCCGCAACGTAATGTCGGATCTTGAGGACAAGGGGTACATCAATCACCCCCATACATCGGCGGGAAGGGTGCCTACCGACCAGGGTTATCGTTTCTATTGCGACAGGCTCATGAAGCTCGAGCAGTTGTCGGATGCCGAACAGGAAACCATCCGGAAAAACCTTGATGTAATTGAAGATTCTGAAATCCTGCTCAAAGAATGCTCACGAGTGCTCGGTCGAATCTCACACCTATTGTCCGTCGTGGCGCCGCCGGAACTGAGTACCGGTACCTTCGAGAGGCTGGAACTGGTCCACATTACCGGCAACCGGATAATGGTAATCATCTCGATCAAGTCCGGTCTTGTCCGGACGATTATGATGGAGGTTGCCACCGAAATCCAGCGGGAGAAGCTGGACGACCTGGGCCGGTTCCTGAACGAGCGACTGAGTGGGCTGACCCTTCAACAGATCAGAGGGAACTTCGCCGAGATCGTAAAAGATGCCCAGAATGAGGAAACCGGGATCATAAGCCTCTTCATTGAGTCCGTGGACAAGCTGTTTGCGCCGCAGCGAACTGAGCCGCTGCACATTTCCGGGACGGAGAACATTATCGAGCAGCCCGAGTTTGTGAACCCGAAGGACTTTCGAAGCATTATTGAATTGATCAACAACGAGGACATCATCGTCCACGTGCTTGAGAAGACTGACGCCAAGCCGAATGAAACAAAGGTAACCATCGGCGAAGAACATGGAGATGAAAAGCTGAAGCAGTACAGTGTTGTATCTACCAGCTATTCCATCGGCGACGTGGCCGGGTGCCTCGGACTCATCGGTCCAACACGCATGGCATATGCACGCCTCATTCCTCTTGTTGATTATGTTGCAAGAACGGTTTCAGAAATGTACTCACACAACACACGACAGTAATGGCAGAAGAGATCTTGCAGAAGGGGGACACAGAGCCTACCGATCAATCCAACATCCAACGGGAAGAAAAGGCTGAGACCGAGCAGGCCCCAGCCATTGAAGCACAGTTGAGAGAGCTGCAGGAGAAACTCGAAGCGGCTCAAAAGCTCGCTGATACCTACAAAGACCAGTTGCTGCGCAAGGCCGCAGAGTTTGAGAACTACAAGAAGCGGTCAGAGGCTGAATACATCAACCTCGTGAAGAGCGCGAACGAAGGCTTAATCAGCTCTCTTATCCCAATCCTGGATGATTTCACCCGCTCGCTCAAGTCAGGCAAAGAAGTGAAGGAGCACGAGTCCTTCTTCAAGGGGGTCGAGCTCATCCACAGCAAGTTTGTTAAGCTCCTCGAGTCTCACGGACTGATCCCGTTCGAATCAGTCGGCAAGCCGTTCGATGTAGACTATCATGATGCATTGATGCAGATGCCGAGGTCTGATGTTCCTCCTCACACGGTTGTCGAGGAAATCGAGCGAGGGTACAAACTCTTCGAGAAAGTTGTCCGCCACGCCAAGGTCATTGTATCAACCGAACCACCCCAGGCCGGCAGTGAGATCCCACCCAACGGCGAAGCACAAGGAGACTGAGAACAAGTAATGACGAAACGCGACTACTACCATATCCTTGGCGTTAACCGTACCGCAAACCCTGATGAGATCAAGAAGGCGTACCGCAAGCTCGCCATGCAGTACCATCCCGATCGCAATCCAGGCAACAAAGAGATGGAGGAGAAATTCAAGGAGGCGGCTGAGGCATACGAGGTGCTGAGCGATCAGGACAAGCGGCAGCGCTACGACCAGTTCGGCCACGAAGGCATGCGAGGAACGGACTTCCGCTATTCGACCGGCGACATCCACGATATCTTCAATGCATTCGGAGATATCTTCGGTGCAGGATTCGGCGGATCGATCTTCGATACCATGTTTGGCGATCAGGGCCGCGCTCGCCAACGCACCACCACGGGCACTCCCGGCTCTGATCTCAAGGTCAGGCTCAGGCTCACACTCGAAGAGATCGCTGAGGGCGTTGAGAAGAAGCTTAAGGTAAAGAAGTGGAAGATGTGCGAGACATGCAGGGGCTCCGGAGCGAAGTCAGCGCATCAGAAAGTCACGTGTCCGGTGTGCAGCGGCACGGGAGAAATCCGGCAGGTATCACGTTCTGTCTTCGGCCAGTTCGTCAACATCTCCACGTGCCACAACTGTGGTGGCGATGGAAAGATCATCCAGGAACCCTGCCTCACATGCAAGGGCGAAGGCCGGATGCAAGGTGAGACAACTATCAAAGTGAATATTCCTGCAGGTGTCAGCGAAGGCAACTATTTTCCTCTGCGCGGTGAAGGCAACGTCGGACGGCGCGGAGGTCCGGCCGGTGACATCATCGTCGTCATCGAAGAAGAGCCGCATCCGTTCCTCACACGCAACGGTGACGATGTTCTCCTCGACCTGCTGGTGAGTTTTCCTGAGGCGGCGCTCGGTGCAGAAATTGCGGTGCCGACACTCTCAGGCCGTGCGAAACTCAAGGTTGAGCCCGGGACACAATCGGGTCGCATACTTCGGATGCGCGAGAAAGGCATTCCCCACCTCAACGGTTACGGCCGAGGCGACCAGCTTGTGCGCGTAAATGTTTGGATACCCACCTCATTGACCGGCGCAGAACGCTCAGCGATCAAGGCACTCTCAGAATTCGACAACATCAATCCTAAGGAAGGCGACAAATCCGCAAACTCCGACAAGAGTTTCTTCGAGCGGGTGAAAAAGGCATTCTCCTGATATGAAGTTCTTCTCTTACCTTCAAACTGTCGGCTTCACACGCAACGAAATCAAGGTGGTTTTGATTCTCACGTC
This sequence comes from uncultured Chitinophagales bacterium, assembly GCA_964359075.1. GTDB lineage: Bacteria > Bacteroidota > Ignavibacteria > UBA10030 > UBA6906 > UBA11986. Next base: position 1,300 of record CAYHRX010000102.1, on the reverse strand, counting down.
AACCTTTCTCGTTGGCCTCACCATCCGCTTCTACAAGTCCTCAGACCGTTCGCAGAAGAATCAAAGCCAGCAATTCGACTACTCGATCCCAGACAGCATCTTCCTGGAGCGATCAAGAGAACCACAGCATCAGGGCGTCGGCTCATCAACTGAGAAACCCCCCGGCAAAAAGAAACCCGTCGTCAACATCAACACCGCCACAAAGAAAGATCTCATGAAACTTCCTGGTATCGGTGAAGCATACGCGGAGCGCATCATCAGTTATCGAGAGGACTTTGGGCCATTCACATCGGTTGAGCAGCTCGAGCGTGTCAAGGGCATAGGGAAAACGCGGGTCGAGCGTCTGAGGCCGTACCTGACGGTGAAATGACTGGCGTGTGTCAGGAACCTGAAATCCGATTTAGAAGGTCACGCAAAGCCGCGAAGTCGCCAAGTCGCAGAGGGAGTTAGTAAAGGATGGAAATCAAACTTTCACCTTGTGGGTGAGAAATGCCGCTTCACTCTCACCCCATTCTTTGCCCCTTTGCCTACCCGCCGCTACGCTTTGGCAGGCGGGCGCCTTTGCGTGAGGCTCCATATCGGAATTCAGGAAGTTATGTGTTCCTTGACTAACTCCCACCTTTTTCACATATTATGCCAGCTTTGAACGCCACAATCAGCGCGCACTCTCCCCGGTGTTCTACCACAAATGTTCACAGGTAATTCCCCATGGCTGTTAAACAATCAATCCTCGGACTCAGCCTCAGTGATAAAAGCGTGCAAGCGGTGGAGATTGAGCAGGATGGGAATTCGAACACGCTGACTGCCATCGATGAATGGGAAAACACACTCCCGTCAAAGGCTGAGGAAGATGGGTATGGCATCAATAAGTTTGTAGAGTACTTTGCCGCGTTCATCAAGGTGAACCGGCTGAAGGCGAAGAAGGTCTCCGTTGCACTGGACACAGCGCAGCTTGTCCTCAACTCTATCCCGATGGAGGACAACCTCTCGCGCATCGAGTTGAATGAGCATATCAACTGGGAGCTGAGCCAGTATCATCCCGAAGTAGCTCCAAAGGAATTCATCACCGACGTCCACGTCCTCACACAGCACACACATGATCATTGGAATGAAGTGCTGAGTGTGTCCGTCAAGCGGAAGGATGCATACCTGGTGCAGCAGGCGCTTGCACAACTCGGGCTCGACCTGCACATCCTCGATGTCGACCACTTCAGCGCCGATACCGCTCTCCGCGCGAATTATCCCGACACAAACAGAAAGTACCTCGGCCTTGTCGGGGTGAAGGAGAACCGACTGGACA
>CAYHRX010000101.1:0-9336 GCA_964359075.1 uncultured Chitinophagales bacterium | reverse complement strand
ATTAGCTCGCGCCGCTTGCCGAACATCAGGGCTTCTGCCGGGCACACCTCCACGCACGCAGGACGGTTGCCCTCTTGCAGCCGCTCCCAGCACAGGGTGCATTTTTGGATCTTTGGGACAGGGCTGTCGTATTCGAATTTCGGGATGTCGAACGGACATGAGATCATGCAGAACCGACATCCCATGCATTTCCCTTCTCGCCAGATCACCGGTCCCTCCTCCGTCTTCAACATCGCCTTTGTGAGGCAAGCGGAAGCACACGCAGGCTGGTTGCAGTGCATACACTGCTTCTTTGCGAAGACCTCGCCCTTGTCGGTTCGGTAGCGATTGACAACGGACCACTGCGTTACTGATGGCGTTCGCTCCTTCTCGAACACGGCCTCGTCGGGATTAGGTTCTGGGAACCCATGCGTTTCTGCACACGCCATCTCACAACTACGGCAGCCGACGCATCGCGTCGTGTCCACGAGGATTCCCACGAATTCCGTCGTCGGCGTTTCTTGCTCGGCCCGTCCCAAGCGCAGCGGAAGGACTGATGCCCCTGCAACGCCGAGTGTCTGTACGAAGGTTCTTCGGTTCATTGCATTATTTCCTCTGATTCATCCTTATGAAAAACCATGTGTCGATGCAGCCACGCCGCCAGCACCTACCGCTTGAAGAACTCAGTCACAACGTCGTCCCACTCCCTGTCATTGAGCAGCTCAAGCTCCCCTGTGCTGAAACCTGCAGGTGACAACTCGCGTTTTCCGTTCTGTCCATTGCCACCCGTCTTGTGAACGTGCTTATGGATATGCTCAAGTTCGTCATGATAGAACGACACAGCCGTTTTCCCGATCTTCAACGTCGGGAGATCCGAATCAAGATTCTCTGCATCGACAGTACACACCCAATTCTCCCCATACGGTGTCATATCCAGTGCTTTCAAGTCGCGCTTCAAGGCTGAGTTCACTTTTGCAACACGTCCGCTCACTGGCGCATTGAATGGAATCGTACGATAGCCTTGCTTCACGTAGAACAGCGGCTGACCTTTCTTGATCGTCATGCCCAAATTGGGAGCTTCGATATCATCGATCCTGCCGATGAATTTCTTGGCAAAGTCATCCAACCCGATCTTCACCGTGCCGTCTTCTTCCATGCTCGCCCAGGTGTGCCCTTCGGAAATGAACACGCCTCCGGGAATCGCAAACTCCGAGTTCAGAAGTCCCTCTGCCGAGGGAAGATGAGTCACATGCACACGCGGCTTCAGCTCTTTCTGAATGCGGTCATTCCGGCGAATCACGAACTTCTTTGTCATGTCGAGAAGTTCGTTCTCCGTAAACGGTTTCTGGATGTAGTCCATCGCCCCATACTTCATGCATTCCACCGCGGACTCTACTGTCGCGTAACCCGTAATGATGATGACATCAATATCAGGACGGAGATGCTTCACCGCCTTCGCCACGTCTTCACCGCTCATCTCCGGCATCTTCAAGTCCGTGAAAACAAAATCGTAGTGGTGTGCTTGAACAAGCCCAAGTGCTTCTTGACCTATCATCACGGTATCGACGGAATACCCGTCGAGGACCAAAATCTTCCGGAAGCTGTCGAGGATAACCTTTTCGTCGTCCACGCAGAGAATCCGCGCTTTAGGCCGTTCGACAGTCACCCGTCGTAGCGTTTTTGCCTCCCGGCTGAAATCGAGGACGAGGCTTGTCCGGAGGGCGTCCTCACGTTCCTTTCGAATCTTCCTTTCTTTCCACGAACTCAGTGCATAGCGCAGAAGAACATCCGCGATAACGAAAATGATAACAGCAAGAATGAAGAGTGCCATAGTTTGTGTCTCCTTACGTCGATGCGAGGCAGGAATGTTCGGTAAATATTCGCCGCCAGCCTTCCACCTCGTCTATCGGATAGTGATTTTCAATGTTCATCGGTTACACCCTTTCCCCGCTTACAGTCAGATGTTTCAATTCGTATCCTACGTCGGACGGGAGGATACGATACAGCCAGCCTTTGCCATAGGGATCCTGATTGATCACGCTCGAGTCGGACTGCAGAAGTGTATTGATTTCCAAAATCTTGCCGCTGATCGGTCCGAGCACATCGTGCAGAAGCCCTGTTGTCGAGGCAATGTGCGCGCACGTTGTCCCCTGTACAATCTCTTGATGAGGAGTAAAGAACCGTATCTCCTTGACGGAACCAACGGTCTTGAGAAACACATCGGTTACCCCAACCAGTGCCGCACCTGTCTCCTCCAATGTCGCCCAACTAATCCAGCCAAGCCTGTAGTAATTGTCTGGACAGGTTCCATGACGCGACGAACCATCGTTGTCCACATTCCCCGAACGTAGAAGAGCCGAGAAGTTCAGTCCACGGTGAACAGTGCTCACCAGCTCTTCTTCTGTGAACGGCTTCGGGAGATATCCAATCGCTCCGCTGCTGAGCGACCTGACAGCATTCTCGATCGTGGAATAACCCGTGATCATGACAAGCGGAGTGTCATGCGTTTCCTTCAACACACGCTCTAAGAGTTGGAAGCCATCGAGCTCCGGCATCATGATATCACACAGAATGAGTCGATAGCGATGTGTGTGCAGCCGATGCAAGCCGGTTTGTGAATCGGGTGCCGCATCTACAGCGATTCCATGTGCAGTGCAGACTCTGGCAACTGCGTCGAGAACCACAGGTTCATCGTCAATGACCAACACGTCGTATTGTTTGCTCATAGCATCTTCACCTCTGTTGCAAAGGCAGCCGGATCGTGAACGTTGTTCCCTTCCCCACTTCACTCTGAACCCGGATCGTCCCATTGTGGTTATCGATAATCCCCCATATCACAGCGAGACCCAAACCGGTTCCCTTCTGCCCTTTTGTTGTAAAGAAAGGCTCGAAGATTTTCCCCAGATGCTCTTCCGGGATGCCTGCACCTGTGTCGGAGACTGTCAACTCTGCGTACTCCCGTGTGCCATCGGCATCCATTACTTCCCATCGCTGCCATTCGCAATCCTTCCGCGCACACGCCCTGAATTTCCCCTCCAGCGGAACTTCAAATGCAAAAGAAATGGCAGTACACTGGGGACATTTCACTGCATGGTCAAGAAGGGAGGTGCCGCAATGAGGGCAGGACACTTCTACTTCTCTGTTCGCCGGTACCGGGTAGCAGTACTCGTGCCGTCGCTTCCCGTACACGGGATCCAGATGGATAAATCCTTCATTGCCGTTCCAGCGGGACTTCACTCTGATTGACGGCATTCCGTCGATCTTGAACTCGTCATCCATCAAATCATGTCTCTTCGGGCAGAGAGCCTTCCTGATTCGGGCGACTCCGCGTGGAGCGAGAGTGGAAATCCTCGAGCTTACAGTGATCACGCCATTGTCGTCTCCGATGGCATCCGCCGCGTTTACCAACAAGTTTGTGAATACCTGCTGCATTTGATTCGCATCCACGGTCACAAGAGGTAGACTCTCGTCCAAGTCGCGGACAATCCGGATTCCTCGCAGGGCTGGCAGTTTTTCTACTACGCCAATGGCGCGCTCGATGATCTCATGCAGGTTCGCGGCAGATTTGTTTGGAACGGATTGCCTTGCAAAGTCCAGTAAGCTTTTTACAATCTCTCTGCTTCGTGTCGTTTCACGCACAATCACATCGAGATCGGCACGCAGTGCAGAGTCGTCCTTGGCTCTGTTGAGTAGGAAGCTGCTGTACGTAAGCACACCCGTCAACGGGTTATTAAGCTCGTGGGCGACACCTGCCGCCAGTCGCCCCAGTGAAGCCATCTTGTCCGACTGAAACAGTTGCAGGCGTGCCTCTGAAAGTTTCTGTGTCATCGTGTTGAACGATCGCGCAAGCATACCCAGTTCGCTATCCCCAATCTCACCAATTCTGTAGCTGAGATTCCCACTTCCCACCTGTTGTGTGGCAGTGAGAAGCGCGTGTACGGGAACAACCACCCAGCGTCGGACAAAGAAAATGATGATGATGCTGACTGCGAAGATCGCAGCCACCGCGAAGATTGCCAGTTCGACCTGGCTCATGGCAATCTGATGGTCTACATCAGCCAGTGAATAGGTCACATCAAGGACACCTAAGACCGATTGTTGCTGAGCGTGCGCATGACAGCTTCCTTGCCAACATGAAGGCTCATTGTAGATCGGCGCGATCACAGCGAGAATTCTGGAGGAATCGGGATGAACACGAAAAATCCTCGTGCGCTCGACGTCAGGAAGTCTCTCCAAGGGCCGGTCTGCCGCATGACACGCATAGCAGCTTTCCGCTTTCTTGTCCACTACGCGTCCGATATTTTCTTGTTTGGAGGAGTAGATGATCGTCCCCTCCTTGTTGAACACGCGCACTTCGTGAATTGCCGGATCGGTGCCAACATCGTTGATGATTTTGTGTACGTGTTCCCGCTGGTTCATTAACATGCCGTACCGTGTGCTCTTCCTGACTGTCTCGCTCAACTGGTTCGCGTGCCGCTCCACCTCATTGAGGATCATTGAGCGCTGTGCACGGATGCCGAAGTAGGAGTAAACACCGATGATCACAATAGCGGTGACTCCAACGACAACAATCAATCGAAAACCCAGTCTTCGAACCACGTTCGCGTACACAGCCTACTGTCCTTTCACTAGTGCATAACGTTTCACTCGCTTCCCGGGCAAGCGCTTCGGGTAACTGAACTGATCGTGACAACCCTCGCACGAGGGCGCCGCCACGAAGAGATCATCCGCATGGCAGACGTCGCATGTTAGTCCTGCATGGTTCTGATCCAGCGCGAGGCCAGTCACGGCGTGCCGGAAATTCTCAGGGATCCATGCGCTGTGGCAGGAGGTACATGCACCGGAGAGACCTGTGAAAACATTTTTCCGAACGTGACAGCGATTGCATTCCAGACGATCATGAAATTGCCGCAGCGGCCAGCCAGTTCGGCGTTGGTGACCGAAACCCGGCTTTGGTTCCGCTGTATGGCATCGATCGCACCGCTCGTTGGTGTTGTGGCAGCGTTCGCATGCCTGATGTCCCTGTTCGACAGCGACTGGCCGCGCAGGCGAGTTGCTGCTTTTCTCATGACACCGGATACAGCTTTCACTATTGTGGCAGTCCGAGCACTCCAGCCGAAAGAGATCAACGTGTTCGTTGTGGTAGAACGTCACAAGGCGGCCCTGATCATAACCACTTTCAAGAACGAGCCGCGCAGGCTTCGAAACAACAGGGTGGCGGCGCTTCGTGGAGCGTTCTTTGTCGAGCCGGGCTGCAAGCGAGCCTGCCTCGCTCCGCAGAGCGTGGCAACTTCGACAGCCCGTCTCACGGCTCCAGCGTTTATGACAATCGAGACACTGTCGGTGATAGGCGCCTTGGAGATCGGGCTTTCCAAGACTTACTCGCAACCTGGCAACTTCGTGGCACTCACTGCATCCCAGCACACGGCCAGGTGGATTGTAGTGATGGCACATCGTACAGCCGCCAGCCATCCCCGACATTTCAGCGTGCAATTTGTGCGAGAACCGTACCGGCGTGTATAGGCTCGCGGAGTCGGACAGCGTGTTCATGTTCACAACATCCGGTCCTTCCTCGGGAGAATGATGAACAGTTGCCATTTGCGGTCGCGGGCAAATCCTGACGCAGGGGTTTTCCTTTGTCGGAACTTCACAAGTGTGGCAGGTTGTGCATTTCATCCCTGTTACCAGATGCGAACGGTTCTCCACTCGCTGACCTTGCGCCGTCATGACAAGGATAACTCCAAGCACCGCTGTAAGGATCGTTCTCATGCTCTGCCTCCTCGAATAGCATACTTGGTCGTCGTCGCCTGAACACTCTCAGCCACGCTGATGACCGGGAACGTCTTTGCAAAGAGCCGGTACAGGAGGACTATCAAGGAGATGAAGCCGACTGTAACCGAGATCTCCCCAATCGAGGGGAAATACGCATTGACCGAATACGGTGGGTTGTAGGCCACCACGAAGGTGTTGATTCTGTTCAAAAGAACCCCGAACACAACAAGTAAGGAGGCCACAAAGAGCCACACGCGAGAGCGAACCACGACCCGGGAAAGGAACATACGCAACGGGATGGCGACTCCGACAACAATCTCGATGGTGAACATCACGCTGGCAGTGTTCACTTCCGTTAGATACCGGAAGCTCTCACGAACAAACATGTCGCCGATCTTGAAGGCGAGGTAGATGCTCAGAAGGGGAGCCATGAAGGATCCCAAGCGGGAGAGGACGTCCATCTCCGGTTTCAGTCCGAAGGACTTTGAGGCGATCAGCGATTCGAATATCACCATGGGGAATCCCACAGCAACGGCAGACAATAAGAAGAGGAGTGGCAAGATCGGTGTCTGCCAGAGTGGATGAATTTTCGGACCCGCAATGATCATCAAAGTTCCAAGCGAAGATTGATGCAAGGTGGAGAGAACAACCCCTGCGATGATAAAGATGAACATCGTTTTTGAAAGACCGCGGTCAAGCGTTCGCAGCAACGCATCAAGCGGCTTGTTGAGCCATGAAAGGATCCCCTTCAGGTTGATCCGGCCAATGAAGCGTTCCGCGACGATGGGCAAGAACTCGGCGTATAGAACCATCGTGTAGATTATCACGCACATGCCAACTTCGAACAGCGCAGAATTGCCGTTCCACATGATGAGCGGGTGCCAGATATAGTACCATCTTCCAAGATCGATGCAGACAGCCGTGGCGGCAAAGGTATACCCGAGCATTGCAGTCAACAGCGCCGGGCGTATCACCACCTGGTAGTGCTCTCTGTGCATCACGTGACCCAGAGCCGCACTCGTAAATCCTCCTGCAGCCAGGGCGATACCCGCGGCAACATCGATCGCAATCCAGATGCCCCATGGATACTGGTCGCTCAGATTGGTCACGTACCCAATCCCAAAAAAGAATCGACCAAGAAGAAATGCGAAACCGTTCAACGCCAGAAGAACGAGGACAATGACCCCAGGGGTAAGGAATTGCTTCGACATCGGTAGCGGTCTGTGAACTGAATTCATTTGAACTCCTTATTGATCTATTTCTTTCCTGTGCCGTGTTATCCACATGACGCCGCCCAGTAACGCGTAAAGCAGCACAGGAGGGACAAAGTATGCGAAGATCCCGTGTTGGATAGACTCTGACGCTCCCGGCATGGGGTGGGTACCGACGTCCGGGAAACCCAGGCTCGCAAGGTCCCTGCCCGCCAAGTACATCCACGAGGTTCCGCCCGCTTCGTATTCTCCATAAAGGTGATGCACATATTTTTCTGGAGCGCGGCGGATCCGTTCCCTGGCAACTTTGATCAACTCCGTACGCGGGCCATAGATCATCGCCTCGACGGGGCAGATCTCAACGCACGCAGGGAGTCCGCCTTCGCGAGTTCTTGAAAAACAGAAATCACACTTGACGATGTCCGGGCGTAACGCTTCTTCAAATTCGAACGCAGGAATCTGAAACGGGCACGCAACCATGCAATAGCGACAACCAATACATTTGTTTGTATCCCAAACGACAGAACCGTTTTCTTCTTTCGTGAACGCGCCGACGATACACGCCGAGACGCAGGAGGGATGATCACAGTGCATACATTGAGCCTTCACGTATGCTGCTGATCCGCCGCTTTCTTCCTGACGGTATTCATTCACAACCGTCACGGCATCATGATCTGGCCTCCGCGGCTTTTGATAGACGGATCGGTCCTCGTAGTCCTCCAGTGGCCGTGTTGGTCGTCCGTGCGCCACTTTGCACGCCCACTCACACGATCGGCAGCCGACACACGCCGTAGTGTCGACAAGGACACCCATGCGATCTGGTGAGAGAACGTTTTTGGGTGCTGCCTTCGCAGGATGGACTGTAGACGAGACAAGAGCAGTCCCAATCATGGCACTGGTTTTGAGAAAATCTCGGCGTGTTTTCTTGCTCATAATGTTATGGTGCCTCTTCTAGTTGGCGGATTCCCGAACAACATGGTTGCGCACGAATAAGAGAATCAATGTGAATTCAACTATCGACCAGGAAAAACTGTCCTGCAATAGCGCGCCACTCAGCATTTGAACACTTATCGGCAAGGTTATGTAACAGTACTCCTCCTTCCTGGTACATCAGTGCAGGTGTGCCGGAAAAGCATCGGGCAAGCTCAGTCCTCTCTGAATCCTGCCATCTGCTGGCAACTCTACCAGTGAACAGGTTATGCAACTGCAAGTTGATCTTCGTTGGTCGCACTTTGAACAGCCAGCCGTCACCGTATGGGGACCTGTTGATAAGTGATGGACTGTTCAGAACCATCTCATTCTTCTCAATCACCCGGCCACTGACCGGACTTCTCATCGGTACAACCCGCTGGCCATGCCTCACCACCCACGCTACTTCACCTTGTCGCACTCGATGTAATAGATGGGGGAGTTTGACCTCATCGATGGATCCAATCACTGATTGGCCGAAATCATCAATGCCGACAACAACATCACAATCTTGAGTCAGCTTCACCCATGAGTGGCCCGGATGAACATACCGTTTCACCAACACCGGCTTTGCGTTCTCTTTCGGCTTGTCAACTTGCATCATTCGAATGAGAATGATGATCGTCGCAACAGTTAAGGCTAGTACGAGCGACATGGCTTCCTCCTCGGTAGATCGAATAAACTCTTCACCGAAACTAATCCAAGAAGCCTGCCACAACAATTTCAACAGCCACGGAAAAAACCAACGCTGTAAGATTTTTCATTACAAAAGGTTGAATGGGTGTTGCGGAATGAAGCAGACAATATGGAAGGGAAGGATGCAGAGAATATCAGCAGGTCTGCGGCAGGACTCTCGGCCAGGCCGATTCAAGCCTCAGTGGCGCAGTGTGTTATGAGAGTGTTGACAATGACAGCACAGAGCGTGAAGGAACTGAACAGATGGAATGCCAATAAGTTCCACCAGCGACTTGAGATCCGGAACAACAATCTCCGGCGTCGCGTTGCCGGGCGGCGTCGCACCAGGCCCCTCCTGCCCATGTGGCCTGTTCACCCACACGCAGTGCAGACCGAGTTGCTGTGCAGGAGCAATGTCATGATACAGGCTCTGCGCCACGTGCACGAGTCTGGTGGGTGGAACTGCTATCCTTTTGAGAGCGGTGTGGAAGTTGTTGGCCGACGGCTTGTGCGACTGCCGAGGTGTTGCTGCGTAAGTGCCATCAGGTCGTCATCAACATTAGAGATGACGGCGAGGTTGAACCTGCGTTTGAGAATCCGGAGCACATCGACTGTATCAGGAAACGGCATTGAACGACTTGAGGATGCACTCAATCCCCCGGTACGTCTTGGAGTTTTCGTTGTTCGCTCGGAGGAGGAAATGGAAGCAATCAAATTGCAACATCCGGGC
>CAYHRX010000100.1:0-9353 GCA_964359075.1 uncultured Chitinophagales bacterium | reverse complement strand
TGAAGGTCATACCTTTGATGATGCGCCAGACGAAGTCCGCATTCATTCGGAGAAAGCGTGCGGTCTGCACGGCGTCGGTGTAAGTTGCCTCTCTCATGGTCGTTTCCTCCTTCGTTCACCACAATATACATGCGTGCAAGTGGGACTACAATACCGCAACAACGGTATTATGCAGGAAAGATGTGGGTGCGCAGTGGCAGGACACGACTTTGCATGTTTTCTGACGTTTTCGGATATTGAGGGCATCTGAGGAGATCGACATGAAATTCACGATAACGATAACACGAGACGAAGACGGTATCTACATTGCAGAATGTCCCGCCATTCCTGGCTGTATCAGTCAAGGCAAAACAGAGGAAGAAGCCCAAGCCAACATTCAAGATGCCATAAGGGAATGTCTGGCGGTGCGCTCTGAGAAAGGAATGCCTTTAACCGTGACTACTCGTCAAGTTGATGTCGTGGTGTAATGCCGCCAGTTCCCGTTCTCCGTCCCTCCGAAGTCATCAGAACATTTCAGAAACTCGGCTGGCAAGTGGCTCGGCAGAGAGGAAGTCATATCATCATCACGAAATCCGGCCACATCGCCACGCTCTCAATACCTAACCATCCAGAAGTTGCTCGAGGGACGCTTCGTGGTCTCATAGCAAGGTCGGGATTGACCGTCGATCAATTCCTCGAAGCATTGAAAGCATAAAACCATGCTTTCCTTCTCTGCGCAGCGTGGGCCGTTGGTGACTATCGCAGTTGGCTGCATCCCGACGAAGTCGGGAGCAGACCAGACCTTTATTTGTGGTCGCAAGGAGAAGCAGAAATAGGCCCGCGCTTCCAGTACGTTGCATTCCCCTTCTCCACGCCTTGAACCACACGATTCCCCTCCCCACCATGCCGGTGGCAAACGATTCTTCTTCTCGCTATATTCCCCACGTAAAAAACTCGTACTCATGCCCTCTATCCCCGAGCTCCGCCCAAGAATAGAGAAAACTCTGAGCGACTCCATCAGTCGTCTCTCAGCGTCGTTCATGGATCTCTCCTCGCTCGTGAAGTCATCCAACACCTCACCGGAGGTGCAGAACTCCATCGACCGCATCTTCAAGTTAGTGATGGAGTCACACCATACTGTCTCTAGCGACGTTACGGCGGTAATGGATGATCACGAGAAACTCCAACAGCGTCTGGAGCAAGTGAATGAAGAGCGCCACAGGCTCGAAGTCCTTTACACTGCCGGCATCGCCTTCTCCTCTGAGACGGAGATGAAATCGTTGATGGAGATGGCGATCGACACAGTGGTAAAGGAACTCCGCGCTGATGCGGGTTTCATCGTGCTGGTGGATGAGATCGGCGAGCCAACCGATATCTTCGCACGCAACATGCACCCGGATACGGAGTCGACGGCGAAAGAGATGAGCATGAGCGTCATCAGGAACACCATCACCCACTCCGAGCCGACACGGGAGTTGCAGGAAGATGAAGACCTTTCCTCGAAGAGCAGCATCATCAGGCTGGGCATTAAAGCGGTGATGTGTGTACCTCTGGTGCTGGAAGGAAAGGTGAAAGGCGCCGTCTATCTCGACCGGCGGGGAACAGATCAGCCGTTTGCCGAGACGGAACTCGTCTTCCTTCTCTCGTTTGCACGGCAGATCGTCCGCGGGCTCGAAACCTCGGGTGAAATCTCCAGACTGCAGCAGAAGCTCCTCACAGAAGCTACAATGAAGTTCTCCGACCTGCGCAAGGAGTTTAGGTGTGAGTCGATGATTGGGACGAGCAAGAAGCTCTTCGACGTGCTGAAGGTCTGCTCGAAGATCGCTCCTACCGACGCTTCCGTCGTCATCCTCGGAGAGAACGGCACGGGCAAGGATCTGCTCGCGCATATCATTCATCAGAACAGTCGAAGAAGCACGAAGCCCATCGTCACGATCAACTGCAGTGCCATCCCACATGACCTGCTCGAGTCGGAGTTGTTTGGCTACGAGAGTGGTGCGTTCACCGGCGCAACGAAGTCCAAACCCGGCAAGCTGGAGACGGCTGACGGCGGCACGGTGTTCCTCGATGAGATCGGCGAGCTGAGTTTGAACCTCCAGGCGAAGCTGCTGCGCGTCATCCAGACCAAAGAGATCGAACGCCTCGGGAGCGTCCAGAGCAAGCGGATTGATGTTCGGTTCATCGCAGCCACGAACCGGAATATCGGTGAGATGATAGAAAAGGGAGCGTTCCGCGAAGACTTGTACTACCGGCTGAAAGTCATCGAGCTCACCATGCCGTCGCTCCGTGAGAGGAAGGAAGACATTGCGGAGCTGGTTGATTCCTTCCTGAAGAAGCTGAGTGACGGCGGCACTCCGCGCAAGATCTCTGAAGCGGCGCTGGCGGTGCTCGAGCAATATCCGTGGCCGGGCAACATCCGGGAACTGGAAAACGTCATCCACCGCTCCGTGGTTCTTGCAAAAGGAGATATCATCGAGACGTCAGACCTTCCGCAGGAACTCGTGGAACAGGCGGCCAGCGAGCCGGTGGTGAGTTCCGGCAAGACATTGATGGATGCAGAGACTGAATTCCGCCGATTGTACATCATGAAGACCCTCAAGCAAGCTGGCTCCGCCGCCGAGGCTGCAAAGCAACTTGGCGTCAACCGCACGCATTTCTACAGGCTCCTCTCGCAGCTAGATATCGAGTACTGACCGAGCAACACTCATCGCGAAGAGCGCTTTTCAGCGACGATTGCCACGCCCTCTGAAGCGGGCTCGCAATCACTGAGAGGGGCTCTGTCTCACTACCGCGACAAACCTCCACCCAAACCTGTCGCACGTCAGCGACAAACCATTCCGATCAGAAATCAATTTCGGACAAATTTCTCTCTTTTCCCTTCGTCTACATTTACGGCATAGCTGTTGCGTTTGCACCATCCATCATCATCCTCCCTCCTATGGAAAACTATCTGCTGATCATCGACCCGGACACACAGGAGTTGATAGGGTTACGTTAGATCCTGTCGCGTGAAGGTTACAACATCATGACGGCGACTGACAAGGAAACAGCGATTCAGATTTGCGAGAGTGTCCCCGTGAACCTGGTTCTCGCACAAGCTTCGACTCTGGGATTCGACAACAAATCCAAGTGACGTTAGAACACCTGACGAAGGAGAGGGGAGTATAAACCACAGTTGAGGTACTGCTCCTTTTCCAACGTCAGGGCACCGCTGATATGAGATACGAACACAATCCAAACATTTAGGAGGCTGCAATGAGATGTGCTTTGATACTACTGCTCGCCATCATCCTTTGTGCAATTCATTCTGTTACGGCTCAGTGGGCTCAAACCAATGGACCTGAAGGGGGCTCCACTAGCGTCATCTTCAACGACGCTACCAGCGGTTACATCTTTGTCGGAGGAAATGGATTCCATAGATCCAACACTAACGGCGCAACGTGGACGGCCGCGAACTCAGGGATGGACGGAGTAGCAAGCCCTGTCGCAGTCGTACGCTCCGGTGCCAATCTCTTCGCCGCCTCCGTCGACAAGGTGTATTTCTCCACTGACAACGGCAACACCTGGACTTTGAGAAGTACGGTTCCTGCGCAGGTGTTGTCGATAGGTGTGGTTGGCAGTACTCTCATCGTCGGAACAAACGTCTTCGGTGTTTACCGTTCCACAAATGATGGAGTGAGTTGGTCGGCGGTAAGCGGGTTTCCTCCATCCAACAATATTGTTCTGACGATCGCAACAGTCGGCAGCAGGCTCCTTGCCGGCCTCGGGGGAAAAGGGGTCTGGGCTTCGACGAATGACGGTGCAACATGGTCGCAATCAAGTACTGGACTTGGCGTGACTCGTTCAGTAAACGGATTTGCAATTCACGGCGCGAATATTTTTGCTGCCACTTCAGACTCAGCCGTCCTCGTCTCAACAAATGGAGGAGTCAACTGGTCCAGCAGCGGAAGTGGAATGAATCTGAGAGCCACAGTAGCGGCAATTGGCTCAAACGGCACCTCTCTCTTCGCCTCTGTTACGGGGACCCGTAACGGTGTTGATACGGGCGTCGTGTATCGCTCCACAGATAATGGCGCATCGTGGGTCTCGGTGAAGTCTGGCCTTTATGCGTCCTTTCATTACTGTGTTGGGTTTGGTACAGGAAAGGTGTTCTTCGGATCAGCATCCGGCATCTACGCAAGTACCAACAATGGAGCAAACTGGTTCCCATCGAACACCGGTTTGAGGAACGCAAATGCAATGGCAATGACAGTTTCTGGCTCGACACTCTTTGCCGGGCATGCGGGCGGCATTTCCAGAACTCAGGATGAAGGAACAACGTGGACGGTGCAGAACAACGGTTTGCCACCTGGCACCGGCGTCACCGGAATGACGACGCACAATTCATTTGTCTTCGCAGCAGCCGGGTCTGTGTACCGTTCAGCGGATAACGGAGCGAGTTGGGTTCCGATGAACAATGGAATCACAATTCCAGCCATTATCACCTTGTCGGCTGGAGGAAGCTCCGTCTACGGGGGCAGCATATTGGGGGGCATTTATGTTTCAACCAATGACGGCGCAAATTGGACCGGGCCGGGATCCGGCCTTCCTTTCAACGGTGTGAATACCATCTTTGTTGATGGAACCGACTTGTGGGCAGGCGTTCAGTCAAACGGTGTGTACCGTTCAACTGACAACGGTGCAACCTGGACCGCGGCAAGCACAGGTTTGCCTGCGTTCAGAAGAAATGTCTCTGCAATTACGCGTAGTGGCTCGACGCTTTTTGTTGGGCTCACGTCGTCAACCACGGGATCTGTCTACATCTCAACAAACAATGGCGGCAATTGGACGAGCGCGAGCACCGGCATCCCGGCGGCGAGCTACGTCTTCACACTGCACTCGATAGATCAGTTCGTGTTCGCCGGTTTCAATTACTCAGGAACTGGTGTTGCGAGTGGCATCTATCGCACGAGTAACAATGGGGCGAACTGGACTCCTGTGAACGATGGGTTGCCGAATCCAAGTTCAATCAATTCTATCGCAGTAGTTGGAACGAACATGTATGTGAGTTATCTCGGCGTCTACAAGCGCCCGCTCTCACAGATCACAAGTGTCAAGGAAATTGCCGGCGCGATCCCAGAGAGATTTGGCCTCGAACAGAACTATCCGAACCCGTTCAATCCATCTACGAATATAAGATTTCAGATTGCAGTGTCTGGACGCGTATTGCTAAATGTACACGATGCCTTGGGCAGGGAAGTCGCAACTCTGGCGAATGCAAATCTGAATGCAGGGAGCTACGAGACGACATTCTCTCCTGCCGGACTCGCGAGCGGTATCTACTACTATACACTTAACGCAGGTACCTATACACAAACAAAGAAACTAATCTTGATGAGATAAGTTCATTCTAACAATCCAAAGGAGGTCCAATGACAATTCGATACGCAGTTCTAACTCTTTCCCTCTGCACTCTAAGCGCTCCTCTACTCGCCCAATGGAGCCAAACAACTGGGCCTGAAGGTGGTTTCCCAATGTCGTTTGCTTCTCTTGGTACAACGATCTTTGCCGGGTCGTTTGCGGGCGGAGTGTTTCGTTCTTCAGACAATGGTGACCAATGGGTTTGGTCGGGGTCTGGACTTCCGAACGGAACTCAGGTCCGTTCGTTAGCGGTTGACGGTGCGGTAATGTATGCCGGGCTTTCCTCACGAGTGTACAAATCAACGAATGGCGGAGATACATGGTCGTTGTCGGGAAGTGGAATTCCCAACACCACAGTGTCGGCTGTTTTCGTCTTCAACGCTTCAATCTTTGCAGGCACAGGCTTCGGACTCTACCGTTCCACAAATGCAGGGAA
This sequence comes from uncultured Chitinophagales bacterium, assembly GCA_964359075.1. Taxonomy (GTDB): domain Bacteria; phylum Bacteroidota; class Ignavibacteria; order UBA10030; family UBA6906; genus UBA11986. Next base: position 3,538 of record CAYHRX010000100.1, on the reverse strand, counting down.
CATTTGGGAACTCGATACTGCGGGTCTCGGAGACAATGCCTTTGGTGTGTTTTCATTTGCTGCGATTGGTTCAACAATCTTTGCCGGAACAAGCTCCGGTGGCGTATATCGCTCGACGAATAATGGAGATAGTTGGATCCAGACCAACTCCGGGCTCACAAGCCTATTTGTGAATAACCTGGCCGTCGTGAATGGAGTTCTTCTTGCGGGAACCCAACTCAACGGAGTCTTTCGTTCGACCGACAATGGAGCAAGTTGGAGTGGCGGTCAATCGCTAGTTACACTTGCACTGGCTGTGATCGGCAACGACGCTTTTCAGGCGACATTGAGCGGCGTGATGCGATCAACGGACAACGGCGCAACATGGAACAGTGCCAACAGTGGCATACCTCCGACAAACAATACGCGTTCCCTTGGTGTCCTTGGCGCAACACTTTTCGTTGGGATGGGCAACAATGGTGACAAGGGAGGCGTGTATCGGTCAACAGACCTTGGTGGCACCTGGGTCGAAAAGAACACCGGCTACATCAACACACAGGTGCTCACGCTCCTCAAACCCAATGCAACCACCTTGTTTGCGGGGAACGCGGACGGAGGTCTCTACAGGACGACGAACAACGGAACGACGTGGACATTCATTAGAAACTTCGGCACTGGTGTGACGTCACTTTACTCGGGCGGGTCGTACATGTTTCTCGGAACCGGAGCGTCCGGCGGATCAGTCCATCGCTCATCCGATAATGGCAATACATGGAGCTTCTCGGGTACAGGACTCCCGACGAGTGGAAACATAACAGGCATCGTCGAGATCGGTGGATTCACTATTGTGAGTTCAAGCTCGGGTGGCATCTACCGATCCACCAATGGCGGGACAAGCTGGGCTGTTTCGAACTCAGGACTTACAAACACATCCGTCAATGCATTGATCACATTTGGCTCATACACGTATGCCGGAACGAACGGCGGGTTCTTTATTTCTTCCAATAGCGGAGGAAACTGGTCGGTATCAAATTCAGGGCTCACAAGCACCAGCGTTCAGTGCATTTTCTCACCCGCAACTTCGATCATCTATGTTGGGACATCCAACGGTGGTGTATTCGTCTCGACCAACAATGGTGCAAACTGGAGTCCCTCGAATACCGGATTGACCTCCCTAGCAGTCCGTGCACTTGTTGCCCAGGGAAGTTTCGTTTTTGCAGGAACCACAGGAGGAGTCTTTGTATCAACAAACTCAGGAGCGAACTGGACGGTAGCCAACACCCGACTGAACAACACAATGGTTCAATCATTGAACCTTGACACCAGGGATTATCTCATTGCGGGAACCCTGGGGAACGGTGCATGGCGGAGACCATACTCGGAACTCACTGCAGTCAGGGAGATTGTCGGGATATTACCAACTGGCTTCTCACTTGAACAGAATTCTCCGAATCCCTTCAACCCAACGACGACAATTGAATACGAGTTGCCTTGGGCCGAAGTTGTCTCGCTCAAAGTGTATAACGTCCTCGGCGAGGAGGTCAGGACGCTCGTGAATGAGAGGAAGATGGCAGGGCGGTATCGACAGTCTTTGAATGGAAAGGACTTGGCCAGCGGCGTGTATCTTTGCAGACTCACCGCCGGGACGTTTACGCAGACGAGGAAACTCATCCTTATGAAATAGGTGTCAGCCCTCTCATTGACCACACGCGGCTGCTTTCAGGCAGCCATCTTCTTTTGCTTCCCTCCGTTGAGACAACATAACCACTTGACTTTCCAACCCCTCCCTCCTACTTTAATCTCGTCCATCATAACCACTTCATGACACGCACCGCTGTTTTTGTACTATTGTATTCCCTCCTCTCTCCGAGGGCTCTCGGACAGACATCTCAATTTCAGTTCGAGAGCATCTCCGTTGAGCATGGTCTCTCTCAAAGCTCCGTCTGGTCCATCTTGCAGGACAGCTACGGCTTCATGTGGTTCGGCACTGCTGACGGGCTGAACAAATACGACGGCTACTCATTTCAGATTTTCCGCCACGACCCACAGGATTCAAACTCACTGACAGAGAATACTGTCCGCGCCCTCCTCGAAGACCGTGACGGCATCCTCTGGGTTGGAACCGCGGTCGGACTTCATCGGTACGATAGAACCACCGGAGTATTCCATCATCTGGGAGCTGAAGATCGCTACAAGGGCACTCGACTCGCGGCGTCCACCGCTACCATCATTCAGGATCGCTCGGGTGTTCTGTGGATTGGAACGGCTGCCGGGCTCGTAACGCTTGATCCGAAGACAGGAGCGTTCCATCAATTCTCTCCTTCGGAATTCCCCAAGGTGAGCACGTCCGTTGACTTCCGGACATATTGCGAAGACCGGAATGGAGATATATGGTGCAGCAACGCCGAGCTGGTCTTCAAATTCGTTCGAGAGAAGAAACGATTCGAGGTCGTGCCAATCCCGCTCAACAGAACGGAAGCCCGCATCTCTTTCGTGTTCATCGACCACCGAGGAGAATATTGGATAGGAACGAACACTGCCGGACTCATCTCATGGCAACCTGGGATTGATTCCTGGCGTTTGTTCACTCACGATCCGCGCATTGCCACCAGCATCAGCAGTGACAACGTGTGGTCAATCGGCGAAGACGATCTGGGAAGGCTCTGGGTTGGAACATCCACCGGTGGGCTGAATGTGTTAAACAGGCAGACGAGAATGTTCACGCATTTTGCTCCATACATGGACTGAAATGTCCATTCTTCGGGGCAGCGGGTTCAACGGCATCTCGATGGGGTCTCCTACCACAGGCATGGTGATAGGACCAGGAGGCGCCATTTATCGAACAACCAATGCGGGACTAACGTGGTCTCCGCAAACGAGCGGCACAACAAATACATTGCATGAAGTAAGCATGGTGGATGCCAACAACGGAACAGCCGTCGGCGTGAGCGGCACAGTCTTGCGCACAACAAACGGAGGTGCGACATGGGTGAGCGAGCCGAATCCGCTCAGTGGTGTGACGGAGCTGTTCAGTGTCTGGTTTGTCAGCCCCAATGAAGGATGGGCTGTGGGGGTAGGCGGAAGGATAATACACAGGAACCCCATCTCATCAGTGGAAAGAGAGGAGGTCAACGCTGTCCCTGTGAGCTATTCTCTGGGACAGAATTATCCGAACCCGTTCAATCCCAGTACGGAAATCAGATTTCAGATTACGGATTACAGATTGGTGACGCTGAAGATGTACGACTTGCTGGGGCGAGAAGTGGCAACGCTGGTACATGAAGAATTGAAGGAGGGAAGTTATCAGACCACATTTGATGCGAGTGGACTTTCAAGCGGCACGTACTTCTATCGTATCAATGCGGGCAACTTCGTTGAGACGAGGAAAATGATTTTAGTACGCTGAGTAACTCATGTTACGCAAGCCGTCACATGTCGCTCCTGACGGAGCTTGGACTTGCTCACTACCGATGTAGTTCTATAAACATACCACGCCTACGGCGTTACCTCGGTCTTTCCGAAGCCCCGTCAGGGGCGTTATGTTTATAGAAACCAAGAA
>CAYHRX010000099.1:0-9377 GCA_964359075.1 uncultured Chitinophagales bacterium | reverse complement strand
AACGGAAACAGCAACAGAATTCGTGACCGCCTCCAGGTTGGCACTGTTCTTCAAGTCTAATAACTCAAGATATCGCTCGATAGAAAAGGCGCCATTCACGTGCAAGCTGCCACTAACCATCATGGCAAGTGGATAGAAGACGTATCCAAGCAGAATGAATGCAAGGAAGGCCAGAGCCAGCTTGTATGGAGCGTCGAGTCGACTCATGTCAGCTCAGTCAACATGGTGACTTGGGACCAGTCGAACTTGATGGTAACCTGCGCCCCCGGAGAAAGCTGACGAATAAACTCCGAGCTCAGCGCAGTGATGCGCAGTTTCACACCGCCTGCCTCAACGATGAACGTGGTCGTGAAGCCGAGGTACTCCCTTTCAATGATTCTGGCACCAACTGCATCGGGCACAGAGAATTGAAGAATGGTGATGGCTTCGGGCTTCACCGCAAGCATGAACCTTTCCAAATGCACATCCATCACTCCGTCTGGCATTACAATGTGAAGACCCGACGTTGTGAACACACGTGATTGACGATCGTACGTGCCACGCAGGATGTTGGCACCCCCGAGAAACTCGGCAACGAATCTCGTGCCTGGACGTTCATACATCTCCGATGGAGACCCGATCTGGATAACCCGACCCGACTGCATGACAGCGATGCGGTCGGAGAGACTCATCGCTTCGGACTGGTCATGCGTGACGTAGATTGTTGTGATACCCGTTTTTCGTTGCAGGGCTTTGATCTCTTCCCTTGTCGACATTCGGAGTGCAACATCCAGGTTGCTCAGTGGCTCATCAAACAACAGCACGGCGGGCTCGACGACAAGGGCTCGTGCAACAGCCACACGTTGTTGCTCGCCACCGCTCAATTGCGGAACCGGAACATCCCTCTTGTGTTGCATGTGCACGGTCTCGAGAATCTTTTCCACACGTACACGGGTCTCCTGCTTCGGTAGTTTCCGGGTTTCCAGTCCAAAAGCGACGTTCTGGAACACGGTCATATGAGGGAACAGCGCATAGTTCTGGAACACCATGCCTATCCCACGACTCTGTGGTTGGACTTGTGTTATGTTCCTGCCGTCAAGATGAATAGAGCCTTCGGTCGGCGACTCAAACCCGGCAACCAATCGCAGCAGCGTCGTCTTGCCACACCCGCTGGGGCCAAGAATGGAAAAGAACTCTCCTGACTCTATCTCCAGGCTCACATCAGAAACAGCATGAGTGCCCTTGAACCGTTTGGAAACGTTTTGAAGAGAGAGTGCGGACACAGTGCTTCGGACTTTACCGATGATGATTAGTTGACGTCAATCGAAAGCATAAACATGTCGCTCCCCTGGAGCTTGTGGCTTCTTGTTTCTGCGGTTTCTATAAACATATCGCCCCTACGGGGGTTTGTGCGGAACGCTAACTCCGGTAGGAGTGACATGTTTATAGAATCCCCGCCTCAAACGTCGTTGAGCTCCGGTAGGAGCGGCACGAAAGCATGGTCTTGCGTAACATCAGTCAGTTAGTAGTTGAGGGCTCCTTGTTTTCCTCTGCCTTTTACTTCTTCATCCCATCGCCTCATCCATTGCTTCTCATTTGCCATCAGTTCTTCCCAGTCAACGTTCATGGGTTTCAGGTTGAGCTTTGCGATCCATTCTGGCAGTTCGGAGAGAGAGATGTCCAGCCTCGCCGGAATGCGTCCGAATTCCTTTGCCTGATGTACGAGAGCTTCTTTTGAAGTGACAAACTCGTAGAACCGCTGTGCCTCCGGCAGGTTCCTCGTTCCTTTCACGATAGCGATACAGTCAACAATCAACGGCGTACCGCTCTTTGGAACAACATAACCAAATGGGTAGCCGTTCATCTTGGCCTGAAGATAGACGTCAGGAAGATTCCAGAGCGTGACCAACGCTTCCTCGCGGGCGATCTTGAGGTAGAGTTGTGTTGGATCCGCTGCGTAGCCCTTTGTGTTAGCGTCCAGCCGGCGAAGCCACGAAAACCCTGCATCAACCGAGCCGGTCCTTCTCTGTTGCTCCTGGATGAGAGCGCTGTAGATTACCCGCATGGTGCCCGAGGCAAGCGGGTAACGGATGATGATCTTCTCCCTCCATTTGGGATCAAGAAGCTCGTCCCAGTCTTTCGGTGCGTCGGCTTCCGATAGCACGCGGTTGTTGTACATGATGACTTCAGGCGTGAGGAATGTGCCGTACCAGAATCCGTCAGCACTCTTGGACTCAACGCCGACTGCAGTGTCCCATGAAGGCGTGTACTTTTCAAGCAGCCCTTCTGTTTCTGCCTTTGCAAAGATAGTCGATGGCGCACCCCACCAGATATCAGACTGCGGGTTCTCGCGTTCTGTCCGGATGCGGTCGTACGCATCCTGCGAGCCCATGTCCAGCCACTGCACATCCACATCCGGATGGAGTTGCTCGTACTGCTTCTCATAGTCCGAAAGCAGCTCCTTGCCGTGCGGAGAATAGACTACGAGCTGTTGCTTTGTGGATGTGGAGCAACCAGACAGGAAGACCAGGACGAGCGTTACGACGCGGAACTGATTCATCATCCTACTTCCTGTTTGCCTGATATGAAATCATGTTCGCAAAGCATCGGAACGCGCCGTGATTCATTTCCTTCAACTGTCGATACCACACGTAGGAAGTGTAGATGTATGTCCCCTTTCCATATGAAGCAACAAGGTATCCTGTAGCCAGCGCAGGTTCATCAGGGTCGTGTGAGGAAAGAAGCCGGATATACTACTTCGACACATTCGTCGGGAAGTACATTGCACGCTCCTGCTTCCAGTCGTTCCAATCATCATCAACGATCTTGTTGGGCACGTTGAACAAAGGATGTTGTGGATTGAGAACCTCAACAGGCGCATCCTCAGACGTCACCCTCTTGCCCGAGAGCGTGAAAGGATACGGCGCGTACTCCGGCTTCCATTCCTGCGGCCGCTGATATGTCACGACCAGGTTGCCGCCATCCTTCACATACTCAAGCAAATGACTATTGTTCCTCTTCAGATCGTCCCGGACGAGATACGCACGGATGTCAACCACGATGGTGTTGAACTTTGAGAGGTTGCCTTCTTCAAGCATCGTGCTGTCGAGTAGTGCATAGTCAACGCCCATTTCCTTTGTCGCCGATTCAAGTGTGTTGTCGTAGCTCTTGATGATACCAACTTTGATGCCTTGTGCCACGGCGACGTCGAACACCCGAACCGTGGCTTCCTCTACGGCATACTCCGTTTTGAGCCTCACCCTGTACTCTCCTGCCTTCGTATCTCGTGTGGCGCGAATAGCAATTGAACCGTTTGCGTTACCATCTTCTTTGTCGATGCTGTAAGCCGGGAAATCAGCGGTCCAGCCAGGTGGGCCCTGAACTGTCACTCTTCCCACCGTCTTTGCAGGTCGGTAGTTCTTGATACTGTAATCGAACGTCGTACCTTTTGATAACTGCGATGGCGCAATCCGCGTGACCTGTGGAGTCACCTTGAATGCCTGCGGCGGCGCAACATCGAACGTTGCCATTGTTGAGAATGAGAACGGGTAACCCGAGACGGTACAGTGAACCGTTGCCGACAGTTCCTGCCCGAACTCAATCGGGCGGTACTGAGCTTTCGCCTTTGGCAGTGTAAGCACGGGGTCTTCTCCGACAACAAGCGTGAACTCACGAGTGTACTGCCTCTCTCCTATAACTGGGGTCAAGCCAAGCACCTCACTGATTCGCCAGCCCGTTGGTATCGCGAATCCATACTTCACTCCACCGATCCTGCAATTGTCGGAAGCGACATCGAGAACACCGTTCACCTTTTGCCCTGGAACGACAACATCATCGTTGAGTTTCATGGTCAACGAGATGTTACAGGCAAGCAGCACCAGCCGCTCCAGTTCATCCTGCCAATGTATGAGCAGCCGTTTGGCAGGCGGGGTCGATGATGACTTTCGACGCTCCATTTCTATCTGCTGCTGGATCGCCGATGCCACCATCAGCAGTGAATCCTGAGGCATCCCCACATGGATGCTTGAGAGTCCCCGCCTGATTGGAACAAGCGACTTCATGGACGCATCAGTGAAGAAGTCGATACCGCCAAAGAACGAGGTCGTGTCGCGTTCGTACAGACTGTTTGAACGGATCAGTTTGTGACGACTCTGCCATCGACTGAACGACTGGAGATTTGCACGGTCCAGGCCCTGCGTCTTGTGCATACGCAACGCGTTGACCGCAATCTCCGCGTACGAAAGCTTCCTTGGCGCATTCACCTCTTCAATCTTATTGACGACATCCACCTGTCCCCAGTCGCTAAGGCCGATCTCAGGCCGACTGACGTTCCTGATGAAGGACTTCCTTGGCTGCCACAGAGTCACTCCGGGCAGAGCGAGCTGCTCAGGAAAGAGAGTCGGGTCGGCAGCGGCATCAAATGCCGCTATTGCGATGATGGCAACGGCCTGGTGATGACCGTGTCCATCAATCGGGTTGAGATTGGTGAAGATGACATCCGGCTTGAGCTTGCGAAGGATGTAGACGAGCCGCCGCAGCACCTCGGTTTGTCCGCCCCATTTCCGAAACGTCTCCGTCGCTGTCTTCGAGAAGCCGAAGTCCATGAAGTTGAGGAAGTACGCTTCCGTTCCCTGGATCGTTGCCGCCATTCGGGTCTCTTCAGTCCGTAGCACACCCAGGTTCTCATACAGCTCCGGGCCTTTTTCGTTTTGGCCTCCTTCGCCCCGCGTAAAGAACACCGAGTAGGTCTTTACTCCATACTTCATGCGATAGTAGGCCAGAGTTGCACCGTCCTCGTCATCGGGGTGCGCCGAGATGCACATTGCAACACCGTCATGATTAAGATCGAGGAACGCTTGTTGGAGTTCGACCGGGGGCTGCGCAACCATGAGGGTCGGGATGACAAACAAGACAAAAAAGAACTGGATGTTCATACGGGGATCTCGTGCTAAGCAGGCATCAGAATGTGAGGAATGATCTTCTGTATCTCTTCAGTTGGGATTGCCCCGGGGCGCAGTAGTCGGGGTGTTCCATGAACAACATCCACGACCGTTGATGGCAGACTCGGCGGCAGCTCCCCTCCGTCGAGATAGAGGTCGACACCCGAGAGGCTGCCACGAATTCCGCTGATAGATCTAGCCGGCTGCTCGCCTGAAACGTTAGCACTTGTCGACGTCAACGGAACGCCGGCACGTTCCACAAGCCTCAAGCACAACTCACTCGATGGGATCCTGATGCCGATCGTGCCTGTCGCCTGCGTTAGCTCCTCGGACACTCCTACCTTCGCTTGGAATACGATGGTCAGCGGGCCTGGCCAGAATTTCTCTATGAGTCCCTCAGCCACTCGTGGCACGTGATCTACCATCTGCATCATCAATTCTCTTGAGTGAACAATCACCAGGATCGGCTTGTTCTCTCTGCGTTGCTTTGCCAGTTGAACCTTCCCGACTGCAGCCGGGTTCGTTGCATCGGCGCCGATGCCGTATAGTGTTTCCGTCGGATACACAACGAGGCCTCCACGGTGAATGATCTCAGCGGCACGCTTTAATGTCGCTTCATCTGGAGCAGAGAGGTTGACTTCAATAGTCTCGGGCATTATTCCTCTGACTGCAATGTGCCCAGCACCGTCTGGACTTTTGCGTAGACAATTTCAGGCTTCAAGTCCTTCATGCAAACGAACGTCTTGATCGGACACTTGTCACCGCCATGGATACTGCATGGTCTGCAAGCCAGACCGTTCACTTCGGCCACTACATCGTGTTGACCACGGGGAGCAAAGCCAAACCGAGGAACTGTGGCGCCAAAGAGTGCAACGACCGGCGTTCGTACGGCAACGGCGAGGTGCATCGGGGCACTGTCATTTGATATCAGCAGACTGCAACGTCGAATCAACTCCGCCGACTGTAACAGCGAGAGCTTGCCGGCGGCATTGACAATACCACCGCTGCCGATGGCAAATCCGATCTCCTCACATAACGCTGCATCTTCCCTGCTGCCCACCATGACCAACGAAGCGCCGTCGCTGGCAAGCTTCTTCCCGAGTGAGATGAAATGTTCCTTCGGCCAACGCTTCGTGTTCCATACCGAACCGGGAGCGAAACCAATGAACTGGCCGGAACGGTTCAGAAGTTTGTCAACAACTCTCTTGTCATCGTCGCTCGGATACACGCTTGGGAGCTGATCACCTGAATACGCGATCCGAAGCGGTCGCAAGAGACTCAGGTTGCGGTCGATCTCGTGGCTGTTCTTGTCGTACTGGACCACATCGGTGAACAACCGGGGCGCTGCGCTGGCTGAAAAGCCCACACGTTTAGGAATACGGGCCAGCCACGCGACGAGGGCACTTCGGAGTGAGCGATGAGGGATCAACGCAATGTCAAACTTCTCAGCACGGAGCTCCGCGGCAAGCTTCAGTATTCCTGACAACCCAGCTTCGGTCCCTCGTTTGTCATACACGACAATCCGGTTAATGGCCGGATGGTTCTCAAGCACATTCGCTGCTGAAGGGATTGCCACGAACGTAATCTGTGTGCCGGGGAGGCTGGCCCGCAACCGTTGGACCAGCGGAAGCGTGAGGATGATATCACCGATGAAGGCAGTGTGAAAAACCAGAATCTTCTGTGGCGGCACGCTCAGGCTTCCTGTTCAACCGGCTGTGTGGACTGGTAGTACTCGGTGTGCTTCCAGCGCTTGTGCATCCATAACCAGTGGTCAGGGTGCATGCGGATGTACCTCTCAAGAATGGCAGTATGGCGACGGGTAAGCTCGATGACGTTCTCGTTGGTGTACTCTTCGATGCCGGTGCAGTCGACTTCTTCAAAATGTGTTTCGTAGACTCCATCCTGGCGGCGCACAAAGAAGAGCATAACAATCGGGGCGCCGGATTTGAGACTGAACGCCGCCGCTCCGCGGTGTGTGGCGGCTGGCCTGCCGAAGAAATCGATGAACACGGCTTCCTTCGGGCCGCTCTGGTCGCCAAGCATTGCGACGACCTTCCCGTCCCGAAGTTCACGGAACACCTCACGCGTTGCGATACCCATGGGGATCATCCTGCATTTCCATCGCGTCCGGATTACATCAAGTTTGGCGTCGATCCTTTTGTTGCGCTGGTGCTGGGCAATGATCGCAATCGGGCGGCCAAGGCGGAGGCTGAAAGCACCGGCGAGCGATTCCCAGTTCCCGAAATGCCCGGAGAGGAGGATGAGTCCATGGGGATTGTTCAGGTGTTTCTGCACAATCTCCGGATTCACAAACCGGCAGGTCTTGACCAGCACGTCTTCCGCTTGTCCCCCAGCCCACAGACCTTCCACCAGCACCGTTCCGTAGCTCTTGTACGCCCTCAGTGCGATGCAGCGTCTCTCTTTCTCTCTAAGTTCAGGGAAGGCCTGAGTGAGATTATCGAGCGTGATCTTCTTCCGGTAGCCTATGATGTAGTATCCCACCGCCCCAAGGAACGAACCTACCCTCCCTGCCATCCTGAACGAAAGCAAGCGCGCCAGCCGGTTCAGGAAGGCAAAGCCGTGGTACTCAAGGGATTCGACAAAAGGACTCTTCATCAGGAGATCGATCGTGATGCTTCATCAATCTAAGGAATGAGGCGGGAACATTCAACACGAACAAGCCCCGATCTCTGAAGAGTGAGACCGGGGCCTGGTGAGGTGGTTTCACCGACGAATCACTTGAGAAGCATTAGCCTCTTCACACCCGTGAAGCTGCCTGCCTGCATCCGATAGAAGTAGACTCCGGTTGAGAACTTGCTGCCATCAAAGCTCGCTTGATGGTAACCTGCCGGAACGAGTTCGTCAACCAGAGTTGATACCTCTCTTCCCAACACATCGTAGAGCTTGAATGTCACGTGTTCACTAACCGGCAAGTCATACTTGATGGTTGTTGATGGGTTGAACGGATTCGGGTAGTTCTGGTGCAAGACAGATTGAGTTGGCATCTGAACAGACTGTTCACCGTCCCTGCCGTCGAGCTTCGCAGCACCTGACCCACTTCCTCCCGACGGAATAGCCGTGCTCGAGATCAGCACATCCGCCATCGCCGTTCGATGGGAGTTCGGGAATCGCTGTCTCATTGTGTGCAATGCTTGCTGCGCACGTTGCAGATCCTGAAATCCGAGCAGATACGCAGTGACGGTACTATAGCAAGCATGCTCGTCAAGAATTGTATTGGGATAGCGCACCGAAATCGTTTCCGCCACAGCAATTGCATCGGTCCAGTGACGTGCCTGGAGCAAATGGTTCTTCCTGGCATTGAGTAAGGTCCGTTTCAGTCTGTCTGAGGTCGTTGCATTCAAGAGTGAATCGGAGTACGCGGCAAATGTTGTCAAGATAGATGAGTTCCTCGCAGCCTTCGCAGAGTCCATAGCAATCTGTTGTAGCATGACGAGTGCAACAGGGGCAAGCAGTGGTGTCGGCGTTCGGGCAATGTATTGCTTCACCAGTGTCATTGAACGTCCAAATCGCTTCCCCGACCGGTGGCTCATGGCCGCATTAAGCACTCCGTCCAGCAACCCGGTGCCCATGTCGGGTGATTCGTTCTGAGAGAGTGCTATCGCTCCTGAAGCAGCAGCTCCCTTCACCTGCATCGGACGGTTTCCATACTCCTTCAACGGAAACGTCCAATCAATCCAACTGTTCGGATCGTCTGTTCTGAACGAGGTCTCTTCGTTCGGCGGGTCTTCGGACCAAAAGTTCTGGCGTGCCATAACCCCGCTTTCAGACTTCGCCAGGACATCATACGCATGAAATGCCGGGCCGAAGCTGTTGTGGCCACCGTAGGTGGATAGCCCATCATTCTCCTTAAAGCCGACGAATGGGAACGAGCAGTTCTCGGCGAGCAGATTGGCAACACCGTTGCCTGTGAAGATATTCTGTCCCGGTGCGTCCAGCTCGTTCCTGCTGATGAAGGGATTTCCTCCACTGCTGCACCAAACGCCACCTGCACTATTCTCTGCAATGCTGTTTCTCTCCAAAACGGGAGCGGCGGTGGTGACGTATATCCCTGCTGTGTTTGATGAGACGGCATTGTCAGTCAGCACGGGTGCTGAGGGCGGTTCAACATATCCGTACTCTCCATCGATGGAGACGCCTTTGATGATGCTATGCGTAAACGTGGAGGTGCTGATCTGCCCACCGCTCTGGAACAAGGAGAGTCCGATCTTGCAGGAGTCGAACAGGCAATCACTGACTGACGGCAGTACGCCGTTGCCGTTGATGCCGACCTGAGCATGGAGGACGTCGCAAAAGCTGAGTGTAGCGTTCGAGAGTGGCTGCAGCGTGATGCCAGACCAGTAGTCAGTCTCTGGAAGGCAGGAGATAGTAACATGATCGCCGGATGTGCGTTGAGCAATCAACTTTCCAGAGATGGAAAGCCCAGCGATTGAACCGAAG
>CAYHRX010000098.1:0-9390 GCA_964359075.1 uncultured Chitinophagales bacterium | reverse complement strand
TGGATTGTTGAGCCACTAAGACGCAAAAGCGCAAAGGGAAAACGGCAACATTGTTCTTCTGTCTATCAGGGGGACATTGAAGGCTTGGTACTTAAGACCGGGCCCCCAGCTCTTTGTGAACAGCGAATGCGGCGTCAACGATCTGCCTTCCAGTTTCTTCCTCCTGTTTCGACAAGATTCTCACCTCGCGTTCCTTCGCCTCTTTGAGCCTTTGCGGCAATTTCACCAAGTTTCAAGAAACAGCAAGGCCGGCTTCCGCCATAACCCGCCGGAGGCGGACCGGGCAGAGACGCCGACCTCGTATACCTATTCCTAATTGCTAGTAACTCACTTTTCGTTACGCCGTCTTCCTGAAACGCGACGTTGCTGCTGACAGGTCAGAGAACTCCTTATCCTGATGGAGGAGCTTTGCTCGTTCAAACAGTTGTTCCTCGGTCTCAACATGGTTCGGGTCGGGCACGCAGCAATCCACCGGGCACACCGCTGCGCACTGCTCCTGGTCGAAGTGACCCACGCACTCCGTGCACTTCTCCGGGACGATATAATAGAAGTCATTAGAGAGCGCATCATACATCTGCCCGTCGTACTCGAACTGGACGCCCCCGGCATAGATTGCCGTGTTCGGGCACTCAGGCTCACATGCACCACAGTTGATGCATTCCTCAGTAATCATTGTTGCCATGCGAATAGTCCTCCGTAATGTAAGTCTGTCAGATGGTTCTCAGTGTTACTCGATTTCACAAAACTGGATTTGTGGGATGTTGGTCTCGTCAAACCCACGGCCACCATCTCTTGTCAACTCTGCATCATGCAGGCATTGCCTCACGCGGTCAACAAGCACTTGCGTCTCGATGGCGTGGTACGTGGGAAGGTACTGTTCAAGCTTTGCGAGCGCCTTCCCGAATGTGGTAGAAGCCAACAGCCGTTTGAATCAGGCCTTGGTAGAAGAGCCGCTGAGGTCCTGTCGTCTCCCTCCACAACTCCTCCCACGTGTCGTGTGCCTCAAAAAAGCGCTGACTGTTGAATTCCTCGACACCGCGTTCAAAAAGCTCTTGCATCCGGGTTGCAACCTAAGAAAAAGGCGCGGAAATTGCAAGGTGGGGTCTAAATTTCCTTGGTCAGGCGCCTGATGATTTCTTCGGCGGCTCTCTTGAGGCCCGCTCGCCCCGTATAGAACAACACAGAAACCTGACCACCCGACACCGCTGGCTCGAGCTCACCCTTTCCCAATGCGAGGTTCGCATTCACCACCAGAAACATCCTTCGGTCCTTCACCAGTTTCACTTTCTCAACTTTACGCCTCAGGTATTCTTCCCTCCAGTACCCCACGATCTCAATCAGCACTTCTCGTTGGCTTGACCGATCTCGCACAACAAAATCAGGGATGAAGAAACCTGCGGGTGTACCGTCCGAACTCCTGAGCGGGATCATTGCGCCTTCATAGTGAACATCCCAACCACTTTCCTCCCTTTCAAAATAGCGCCGGAACGCTGCCTCATCGCCCGACTTGAGCTTCTCTTCGCCCTGCTCGCTCACTGGTCTGGGGAAGAATTGGTTCATGGTGCTGCTCAAATGCAGAACTTCCATCGAATCACCACCTCCCACACGACAGGCCATCAGCTCTGCTTCAGCCTCCCATGAGATGCCTTTCGAGGATGTTTGGAGAAGGGTCTTCACAAAATCGGCGAGCCTGTTTCCATAGACAGTTGTCTTTCCGAAGAGACTGTAGGGGCCTGATATTGCGAGAACAAGCGATGCGCGCTCTTCTCGTACTTCGTACATGAGATGATTTCGTTTGAGCGACCACAGAAGTGCAACATACGGAGAGCCGCGTTCGACCTTGCCGGGAAGCAGCACCGTCACCCGTATTGTTCGACGCAACATTCGCTTTAGTCGTTCGAGGTTGAGCAACTTCACAAGCTCGTGCGGAAGAACCTCGGAGAGTTCCGACCGGAAAACAACCCGTCGTTGTTCAGGGGTATCAGCAAAAAGGTATTGCTCAACAAGCGAACGATCGATACCAAAATGATCTGACGTCTCTTTGTAGAACTCCTCTGCGCTTGGCTGAAACAGACTGCTCTCGGCAGTGATGAAGCCGCAGCCGCGCTCCCAGACAGAAGAGAAGAGACATCGACGCATCTCGGACGGCGTGAGATCATTCGGCAATGCGATTTCAGTCCCCCCACCTACGTGGGCGACAAGCTCAACTCGCAGCTTCCGAAGTTCCTCCCGGGTCTCTCTCCTGTTTGCCGCATCGACCTCTTCAGCAAGCTCTTGAATTGTCTTTCCCTCATGACTCTTCAATTCCTCAAGAAGCTGTGAGACAGTCTGAACTATCTTCTCATTCTCAGGGTCGAGCAAAAACCTGGGTAGTGTAGCTCGACTCTTCTTCACGGTGCGCCCCTTTTTGACTGAGGTGCTGCCCAGGCAATTTCATACACACGAGCGTGCTTGCCACTCCTTTTCCTCAGAATGCGACCTCGCCGTTGAATGTAACTAATGGTCTCCGTTTTTCGCTGCCTCCTTCCGGCCAGGATCACCGCAACATTCGCATCGGGCAAGTCAATTCCCTCCTCCAGCGCCTTTGCAGTCACGAGCGCACGGCACTTTCCGTGGGCAAATGCTTTCAGGTAGAACGCACGCTCATCAGAATCGATATCTGCGGTAACAGGCGGGATAAGAAACCGGCGACTGACCTCGTACGCTGCCCAACGGCTCTCGGTGAACACAATGATCCGGTCTTGAGGGTGTTTCAGGAGTATTTCCTCCAGCCGCGCAAACCGCGAAGGCAGTGACTGCCAGTATCGATATGCCTGAAGGAGCGAGCGTTGCGCAAGGGCAACCTCGTCCGGATAGTAATACCGCTCCCGCACAAGCCACGAGCCATCCTGAATGCGATGCTGCTGCTTTGCCCGAGATCGCACACTCTCCATCGGCTGTTTGATTCGGTGGAATTTCTCCACTTCCTTTCGCGTCGGCGATAGATGCACCTTGATCGTCTCGTATGTTGAGAGTACCTGCCGCTCGATAAGATCATCCGTCGATTTCTCATACACAACGGGACCAATGAGCTCCGTCAGCAACGGAAGGTCCCTGGAGGAAGGTGTGGCCGTCAGAGCAAGGCGGAACGGTGCAACACAGAATGTTGCCGCGTTGGAGGAGGTTCCTTTACCCATCTTGCGATGAACTTCATCGTACACAACCAACTTCCAACGGTTGCCGAGATGGCTCATGTGGATACGGGCGCTGGCGTATGTCGTCATCGTAATGGGCTGAAGGTCAAAGAGGTCGTCGCCGACGACACCGATCTCCTGATCGAAAGCAGCATGCAGTTGTGCGTGCCATTGGTAGAGCAGTGCGCGTGTCGGCACAACAATGAGCGCCGAACACTGGGCGTCTTCGATGGCGATGCGAGCAAGCAGCAGACGGGTCATGAAGCTCTTGCCTGCCCCGGTCGGCAACACAACAATTCCTCGACGCCCGGCCTTTTCCCATGCTTCGATAGCTTCCTTTTGAAAGTCAAACGGGTCGAGAGATTCCTGGTGTGTGAGATCGTTTGCTGCGAAGAACTGGGCGGCGCGATCATCGAGGGCAATGCTATGCGCCGCGCAGAAGCCTAAGATGCTTGGGTATCTGTACGCAGGAGCGACCCACACACCAAGGGGATGACGTCTGAAGAATGTATTGGTGAAGACAGGCGTTTGCTCAGGCTCCCTATCGAGCCAGAGCATGCCATCGCGGAAAGCGAGGGACAGTTGGGTTCTTGCGGTGTGCGGCGGAGTACTCATTGTGCCCCTGAGGCATTTGCGCAGCGATATGTGATTGACAAGAAATGCGCGACCCGAAGCAGGCTTCTCAAGAGAAGAGTGCGAGGACTCAGGTCCTTTATTTTTGCATACGCCAGAAGAGATACGGCGCAGCAAGAACCCAGAGAAGAACCAGAACCCACACTCGTCCTTCCAGAACGTTGTAGTCGTGAAGCAGGAGGCTCCAGGGTTTTCCCCCGACAAAATGGAAAAAGAGAAACTCGAAACACAGGGTCAGCGCCAACCAGATCAGCCCGATGGCCCATGCTTGTTTGGAGGATTGTATAGGCCACAAACGAGTCATGCCCCAGATGATGACACCGAACAGGATGATGCCCGTGAGCGTTGAGACCTGGTGCGCAGCCAACTCTCCCAGGTTTTCTTTGTATGCTGTTTCCCTGATGACCCCGTTGATGATTGCTCCCATCAGCAGGACAACCCAGCCAAGTGTGTAACGAAGAATCATTTTCAACCCACGTGCTTTCTCTTGATCATCTTACATTGAAGTACCTTGCTTCAGGATGATGCACGATAATTGCATTTGTGCTTTGCTCCGGATCGAGCGAGTAGCCTTCGGTCAGCCGGACGCCGATTCGCTCGCCATCGCGAAGCTGGAAGAGCTTCACCTGGTCTGCGAGGTTGGGACAGGCAGGATAGCCGAAGCTGTAGCGTGAGCCCTGGTAGCCTTGCGAGAAAAGTCGCTTGACCTCTTTCGCATCCTTGCCCGCAATACCAAGCTCGTCACGGATTTTCTTGTGCCACAGCTCCGCTAGCGCTTCAGCAGATTCAACACTGAGTCCGTGGAAGTAGAGGTAATCTTTGTAGTTGTTAGACGAGTAAAGCTGCGCAGAATACTCCGATGCGATCTTTCCCATTGTTACAAGTTGGAACGCCACAACATCGGTCCGACCAGAATCCACGGGTGCAAAGTAATCAGCGAGACACAGGAAACGGTCGTTGGTTTGTCGTGGAAATGTGAAGCGCAGCCGCTCGGTCTTCATGTCATCATGATAGATGATAAGGTCATCGCCATCGGACTGACATGGAAAGTAGCCGTATACAACCCTGGGGTGAAGTAATTTCTGATCTTTGATTTTGGATTTCAGATTCTGGTAGTCCGGGTATACTCTTTCCTCCAGCAACTTTCGGACGTCGTCTTCATTCATCTTCCCTTTCCGCACCTGCCACTGGCCCCGGATGAGAGCGACTTCGTTCACATACGTGAAGACTTCATCCAGGGGGATCCCCTCAACAACCTTCGTTCCCCAGAATGGCGGCTTCGGGATTTCAACATCTGTCCGAATTTCTGAACGCCCGGAGCGCTCACCGGGTTTTGCCTTTTGCCTTTTGCCTTGATCTTTGTACCTCCCATCCTCCCTTTGCGCCAACTCAATCTTCGCTTCCGTCCCTGTCAGTTTATCCTCTTCATCCTCAACTACCTCAACCGCTTGGGGATAGTCCAACGCGCCACCCGCCATCTTCTCCATGAAGTACAGCCCGTCAAACGCGTCGTTCGCGTAGAAGACTTTGCCCCTGTACACACTCCGCAGGTCATTCTCAACGTATCGCCGTGTCAGGGCAGCACCGCCGAGCACAACCGGGATAGTGATGTTGCGCTCGTTCATCACCTCCAGGTTCTCTTTCATGATGAGTGTGGACTTGACGAGCAGTCCGCTCATGCCGATGGCGTCGGCTTCATGCTCATCGGCAGCGTGCAGCATGGTCTCAATCGGACATTTGATGCCGAGGTTGATCACATTGTAACCGTTGTTCGTGAGGATAATGTCGACCAGGTTCTTGCCGATGTCGTGTACATCCCCTTTGACGGTGGCGATGACCATCGTCCCCTTTGACGTAGACTCGGCCTTGTCCATAAACCTTTCGAGGTATGCAACGGCGGACTTCATCACTTCCGCAGATTGCAGCACGAACGGCAGCTGCATCTGTCAGCTGCCGAAGAGCTCACCAACCACTTTCATCCCATCAAGCAGGATGTTGTTGATGATGTCGAGTGCCGAGTATTTCTTGAGCCCCTCATCAAGGTCAGCCTGCATGCCAACCTTGTCGCCGTCGATGATGCGGTTCTTGAGTTGCTCTTCAACAGTACCTCCCCGAACAGCCTTCTCTTTCTTCTCGCCCTTCTGTGCGGCGTAGTAGGCCATGAGCTCGGTGAGAGGATCGTAGGTAACTTTGAGGGTTTTGTTGGGAGGCATGCTCATTCAACAATACTCACGCAGTGACCTCTTCAAACTTGCGCTCGTCGAAAATCAGCTGCCGTGCGAGTTCTCTTCCCTTCTCCTCGATCTTGTACAGCGGCATGATCTTCGAGGCGTGCACGATGGCCATGTCGAGCCCGGCTTCGATTGCGTAATGCAGGAAGACGCTGTTGAGTACGTGCCGCACCCTGGGTGAAAGTCCGAAGGAGATATTGCTGACGCCGAGCATCGTGTGAACATCCGGCATCTCTTTCTTGATCAGCCGGATTGCCTCGATGGTCTCCGTGCCTGCACGCCGGAATTCCTCATCGCCCGAGCCAAGCGTGAACGTCAGCGTGTCGAAGATCAGGTCATGCGGCTTCATCTTGTACTTGTTGACGACAAGGTCGTAGATGCGTCGTGCGATGGCGAGCTTCGCATTGGCCGTCTTTGCCATGCCTTTCTCATCGATGGTCAAAGCAATTACCGCAGCGCCGTACTTTTTGCAGAGAGGGACGACATTGTTGATACGCTCTTCGCCATCTTCAAGGTTGATGGAGTTGACGATCGCCTTGCCACCGATGAGCTGCAACGCTTCTTCAATCACATTTGCTTCAGTGGAGTCGATGACTATGGGCAGAGTCACCTGCGTGTTGAACCGGGCGATGATCTCCCGCATATCTTTCGCTTCGTCTCTTCCAACGTACGCAGCGCAGACATCAACCATGTGGGCGCCTTCCTTCACTGCTTCACGTCCCATGGCAACAATACCTTCCCAATCTTCCTTCGCAAGGAGGTCACGAAAGAGCTTGCTGCCGTTTGCGTTCGTCCGCTCGCCAACGAGCACGGGAGGAGGATCGATATGCATCGGAGCCGATTGGTAGAGACTCGACGCACTCGGTATGAAATCAATGTTGCGGGCCTTCGGCGCGAGTCCGCCGACAGCATTCACAAGCTGACGAATGTGCTCGGGCGTCGTTCCGCAGCATCCACCAACAACACTGACGCCGAGGTCCTTGACAAAATGAGAGAGATACTTCACGAGCTCTTCAGGAGTCAGCTTGTAGTGCGCGTGCCCGCCAACGTTCTCGGGGATCCCGGCGTTCGGCATAACGAACACGGGCTTGGGGCTTCCAGAACAAAGGACACGTACATGGTCAGACATCTCCGCAGGTCCGGTAGCGCAGTTCATGCCGATGATGTCGATATCGTACGGCTCAAGTGTTGTGAGCGCGGCGGAAATCTCAGTGCCGAGCAGCAAAGTCCCCATCGTTTCAACCGTCACCGAAGCTATCACAGGTACCCGGCGTCTTGCATCTTCGAAGTACTCAAAGATGCCGTAAAGCGCCGCCTTGGCCTGCAGCATGTCCTGACATGTTTCTACACACAGAAGATCTACGCCACCTTCAATCAATCCCTTCGCCTGTTCCTTGTACGATGCAGCCATCTCTTTGAACTTGATGTGGCCAAGCGAGGGTAGCTTAGTGGTCGGGCCCATGGAACCTGCCACAAACCTGGGACGGTCAGGCGTTGAGAACTCGTTTGCCACCCGTTTGGCGAGCCGGGCGGCCTTCAGGTTAATCTCGTACGCGCGATGGGCCAGGCTGTACTCGGCAAGAACGATGGAGGTCGCGCCGAATGTGTTAGATTCAACGACGTCAGACCCAGCCTGGAAATAGTCGAGGTGGATCTTCTCCACCGCCGAGGGCTTGGAGAGAATCAGGTACTCATTGCACCCGTTGTACTGCTCACCGCCAAAGTCGTCTGCCGTGAGGTTCTGGCCCTGAATATGTGTTCCCTGTGCACCGTCGAAGACCATGATTTTCTCTTTGAGGAGCTGGAGGAAGGATTTCATTGGTAGATTCCTAACCGACAATTGGAAGCAGTCTGATACGATGATCGTGCTCGCTCACTGAGATGATGGCACCGGCCATAAGCGCATCGGACGAATTCTCCAGTACACTCTTGAGACGTAGATTCATGTTTGCTGGTCTCTCATCCTCAAGCCGAAAAATAATGACGCTTGGCAGCTTGGAACGACTGACGGCCATGAGGTAGCCAAAGTCCAGATCCATTGTAAGAACAACTCTTGATTCTGACCGTGCCTCTTCAAGAATCCGATCATCTCTGTATCGCTGCCAACCGCGGTCGCGAAGATGGACCGTGTCATGTCCACGAACGGTAAGCCATCGCACCGTCTTCTGCGAAATCCCCATATCGGCAAGGAATTTCATCTTCCAACAACATGGGTCTGTTCACGAGAAAGCCAGGCGGCATACTGCAGAGCCTGCACAACATCTTCTGCTTCCAAATCCGGATACTCGTTGACGATTTGCCTCGGTGTCATTCCGTGAGCGATAAGATTAACAATCAACGAGACAGAGATACGCATCCCTCGAATACATGCCTGACCATTCATGATTGTCGGATCGAAGGTGATCCGAGAAAGGGATTGGTATGCAGATGCTCCTTCTTTCACTATGCTGGGCTTTGCCATCCTCCTGGTGCGATAGACCGATGCCTTTTTCATTTCAATTCTCCCTGTCTTGGTCGTTACGGTTACAAACAACAACGGCGAGCTTCGCGCCCGCCGTCCAGACAACCAGCGAGGTCGTACAATCAGTTGTTGGAGATGAGTTCAGGAATCACGCTCGACACGAACGTGAAGGAGTACAGACCGCACGCGTTGCTCCGTGCGGAGAGTCTGAGCGTGTGCTCACCGAACTCCTTGTTCCTCACCACACCGTACATCTTCGGCTCGGCGATCAGCACGGTGCTTCGACCCTCAGCGTCAATCTGAACGTCATCACCCTTGTTTTCGCCGGCAAGATACTGATCGTCCTGTCTGATGACGATCTCATATTCCTCGCCGCCCTCGTTGTTGAACACCGCATTCACTTCAAGCCCCTGATAGCTCACGATGATCTGCCCTTCGCCCGATACTTCTTGAAGGCGGAGACCATGTCGGTCATTCAGCCAGTTGCCGGCAAGATAGAACCTGCCGTCCAGATACAGCTTCGGGTCAGCATACTCAACGATTGATTCAGGACTGTAGCCTTCAACGTTACCGATGCTTCCTCTCAGGTATCCTGCGAACAGCTCCGGCGTCGCCCTGTAACTCACGGCTCCTGTCCTGTCAGCTTCACGAGCAGGCTCCATCAGAAGCGGGAGTTCCTCCGTCACGCCCGAGGTGTGCAACAGCGATTGCAGAGCTTGCTCCATCGCACCATAGTTCCCCTCCCCGGCAACAACACATCGCACAAATCCATCCTTGTCGATGAGGTGCTTCGTCGGCCAGGTTCGATTGTTGTAACTTGACCAGATCATCGACTCATTATCCATAACCACAGGATACTCGATGCCCAGCCGCTCAATCGACCGCTGCACAT
>CAYHRX010000097.1:0-9409 GCA_964359075.1 uncultured Chitinophagales bacterium | reverse complement strand
AACAAATATTGCAAATCTTATCCCATAGTGTTGCACTTGCTCATTGAACTCGTGAGTTCAATGTGGTGTCAGTCGGCGGAGAAACTAGTCCGAACGGATCCGGCGGATCATTTACGTTGGTCACGTTGATGGTGTAGAGTTGGTCTGTACTTCCCGCGCCATTCTCCGCCCGCAGGCGGACGGTATGGGTGCCCTGCAACGCCTGCTGGTTGGTCGGAGTCCATCGCACCGTCCATGTGGCCGAATCGATAGTCATCCCCTGAGGTCCAAAAGCCACATGCAGGCCGGGTGGTGTGCCGTTGAATGTGGGAGTGTATGTGTAGAGAATGGCTTGCGTCGCAGTCGTCGGTGCTGTGGATGCGTACGATGGCGCGACAGGGCGAAGACGCAGGATTCTGTTCGCACTATACGGGCCGTTGGTTATGTAGAGATGGCCATCAGGACCGACTTCAATATCCGCAAACCCGGTACTGTATGTGAAGAACGTGCTGAATGAGTTCGGCACAACAGTGTCACCATCCGCCGTCAGAGTTAACGTCCACACAGTTGGGCTGCTGTTGCCGGTGAAGAGTATCTTCCCTCTGAGTCGCGGGAACGCCATCGCACGATAAACCACGATGCCTGTGAGGGCCGGTAGAGAAGGACCGGGGAAGTAGTACAGCGGCCGCACATAAGCAGGGTTGTTCGTGTAGGTACAGTTCCCTTCAACAGGCCAACCCATGTTGCCGCCACGCGGCACGCGATTCACTTCATCATTGCAGCTCGGCCCATTCTCCGAGCAATACATCTTGCCCGTTAGCGGGTCGAACGTGAAGTCGAAGCTGTTGCGGTGACCAATGGACCAGAACGCTCTGCCGGGCCAGGGATTGTCCGCCGGCACCGAACCATCGACGTTGAGACGGAGGATCTTGCCGCGTAAGTTAGCCGCGCTCGTGTCCTGCGAGTTGCTTGAAGTGGCATATTCACCGACCGTTACATACAATTTCCTGTCGGGACCGAAGTGGATGTTGCCACCGTTGTGGTTGGTGGCACTGTTATTCCTTAGAACCACAAGAACCGTGTACGGTTCAACACCAACCCCTGAGCTATCCCGGTACCGGACAACGATGTTCGCCCTGTCGCCTGCACGTGTATAGAAGATGTAAACAAAGGGAGAATCAGGATAGTCGGGGTGAAGCGTGGTGCCGAGAAGTCCCTGCTCGCCGCCGCTGGTAACAGACACCGTGACGAACGGGTTGGGAAGAAGAGCGCCCTGGGCGAATATGCGTACGCGTCCGTTGTTCTTTTCGGTGAAGAAGAACTTCCCGCTGTTGTCGGGCGAGAAGGCAATGCTCACCGGGAACGCAATGTTCGGATTCGCGGCAAGCGTGTCCACCGCATACTGCTGGGCACGAGTCGCAAGAGGTTGAAGAATCAGAACACAGACAATGAAAGGTCGTAGCAATCGGATCATCGACACCTATTACTTGACAATCACCAGTTTCTTCGTTGCTGAAGCAGTCTGTCCATTCGTCGGTTGAATGCTCACCCGGTAGAAGTACGCCCCGCTCGGAAGAGAACCAACATCAAGAAGCTCTTTGCGTGTCCCCGCATGCTGGAATGCGTCAACCACCGTCGCCACCTTCTCGCCAAGCGAGTTGAATAACTCGACGCTCACATGCGCGGCTCCCGGCACATCGTATGCGATCGTCGTCTGGCCATTGAAAGCCTGCCTGCCGGACAGGCAGGGATTCGGATAATTCTGAAACAACGAAAACGCAGGCGGAGGAGGGAGAGAACCCCCGACAGACTTTGCGTTGAACCTCGTCGCCTGGCTCTGCAGCACGGCACACACAGAGCCATCGTGAGGACATCGAATCCCAAAACCATCATTAGGTCGTTGCCCCTCCAGCAATTGCCAAATAACCGCGCCTGCTGCTCCATCGAACAAGGCTGTCGTCAACCAGCTATCGTACGTTGAAGTCGGCTGGCTGAGCGTCCCGAACTCCCCAACAACCAGTGGCTTGCCAAACGCCGCTGCAACGCTGATATGATCACTGATCCAAATGTTGCCTGCCGCGTTGGACAGGTTCCACGATTGAGGATACAAATGAATGCTTGCAAAGTCAATATGCGAGTTTGCTGAATTCATCGCAAATGAGACGCCTGCCGAACCGTCGAACAACCACGACTGGTTATTGTAAAAAGAAAAGGTGTACCTGCCTGCCCCGGTGTCGAACCCCTCTTCACCGGTGCCAACCAGGTGGTTTGTATCGACTTGTTTGAGGTACGCGGCCATCTCATTGATCCAGCCGGTGACCATCAGGCCTGACCTGTCAGATGACCGCGGCTCATTTGCCAGCTCCCAGCCAAAGAGGTACGGGTCTTCCCTGTAGGAAACGCCCGTGTATGTATTCACCCGTTGAGCGAGAGAGGAGAGGTACGACTTGAACCACGCCCGAATGATTGCGTCAGTGTAGAAATCATCATGCCCCAGGTGCTCGGTGAGCGCCACACGGTAGCTCTGCCCTTTGGCGCCGACCACGGTTCTTGCACGATCGCGCTGGGAGTATCGGGGGATTTCCGAAGGCGCTTCTGCAAGCTCACTCCGCCATCGAACGTACTGGTTCATCCCGCCGTAGTCATCCCAGTTGTTCACGAACGGGATCAGTACACGGATACCGCTCAGTCGCGCCTGCCAGAGCATATAATCCAGCGCGCGCAACGCGCGTTCGTTATACACGCCGGGTCTGAATTGAATGACGGCAGGATTGAGGCTGTCAGGGAAGTCGAAGAACCCCCACGTCCGGACGACGGTCATGCCTAGCTGCTTTGCGGTCACGAACAGAGCTTTCACGGTCGCCGTGTCTCCCCGTGCCGCCTGTTCCATCAGATAGTAGGCATTCGCCCCAAGGAAGTAGAAGGGACGTCCCTCACGCTGCAGCGTGTTTCCATTCCGAGTCACGAATTGAGACACCTGACTGGACGCCGCGCGCACCGAGAGGAAGCAAAGCAGAATGTGAACTCTGACGTGCCACACTAGCGCTTATACAAGTACGCCATGTCCATAAGACGCGCCTCCTTACCATCATGAACAGCCATTTTTGCTGCACCAAATATCGACGCGCCGCCGGTTTCGCCTTTCTTGTTGAGCGCGTAGAACTTCACATCGAAGTTGGGCCGCCCGTCGTCCTGTTTCAGCCGGCGCATTTTGTTATGGTCGACGATCCGTTGACATGCTTTCAGACATGCTTCCTCGGGAGACATCCCTTGCCTCATATACTCAACAATCATCACGCTGCTGCAGTTGATGAGGTTCGCCTCACCCCTTCCGGTCGAGCCGGCTGCACCAACATCATTATCGAGAAACAGGCCGGCACCGAGGATTGGCGAGTCGCCAACACGCCCTGGAATCTTGAACCCAAGTCCACTCGTTGTTGTTACGCAGGAGATGTTTCCCTTGATGTCAATCGCGCTGGAGTGGATCGTTCCGTGATGCCTGTAGAAAGGGGCAAACAATCCGCCGATGTCTTTTGAATTCTCATCATGAGACGGCAGCCAGTCATCGAGTGGTGAGAGGTGCTCCTTCCACTTCAACCACTCTTCTCTCGCCTTTTCGGTCAGCAAATCTACCTCTTTGAACCCATGCGCTTTTGCAAATCGAAGAGCTCCCTCTCCCACAAGCAGTACATGATCCGTGCGCTCCATTACCATGCGCGCAACCTTTGAGGGGTTCTTGATATTCCTGATCGCTGCGACAGATCCTCCGCGGTGCGTCGGTCCATGCATCACTGCTGCATCGAGTTCTACCGCGCCCTCCTCGTTCGGCAGCCCGCCGTACCCGACACTGGTATCATTCGGATCGTCTTCGACGATATTGACGCCTGCAATCACCCCATCCAAAGCGTCTCCGCCGGAGCCAATGACCTCCATTGCTTTGCTCACCGCCTGTAACCCATTTGCACTTGCAATGGCAATCGGTTTGCCGGAGGATTGCGCGGAGGACTTCTGGGCTAACGCTGTCGGCAGTGATGATGAGATCAGGGCACCAGCACCCAATGCAGTTGCCTGCCTGATGAACTCTCGTCGGTTTGAAGACATGTCAGTTGCTCGCTATGATGAGACAATAAGATGAACGAATCGGGATGGAACAAATTAGAGATTCTCTTCTCCAGAGTCAATTGCTCTCTTGCCTGTGGCAGAAGGGACACGTACATTAGATTGCATGGGAAAGGTGCAAACGACAAATCCTCACTATGTCCTGTTCAACAAACCCTATGGGGTACTGTCGCAGTTTACGCCAGAGGCAGGCCACCGGTCGCTCAAAGATTTTGGTCCATTCCCCGAGGATGTTTAT
The DNA here is from genome assembly GCA_964359075.1 of uncultured Chitinophagales bacterium. GTDB lineage: Bacteria > Bacteroidota > Ignavibacteria > UBA10030 > UBA6906 > UBA11986. Next base: position 5,073 of record CAYHRX010000097.1, on the reverse strand, counting down.
CTCGTGGGACGGCTTGACGTGGATTCGGAAGGACTGCTGCTTTTGACGAACGATAATGAGGTGAAGCACCGCCTTACGGTGCCGAAGTTCCATCACGAGCGAACGTACCTTGTGCAGGTTGAACGCATCCCGGTTGATGCGGCCATCCGGAAGTTACGCGAGGGTGTAGTGATTGAAGGGAGGAAAACACTGCCTGCCGGGGTGCGTCTCCTCGATGACGCACTAAACCTGCCTGATCGCCCGGTGCCGGTTCGGTTCAGGAAGAATATCCCGACATACTGGCTTGAGATGAAGCTTCGTGAAGGACGGAACAGACAGGTGAGAAAGATGACCGCGGCAGTTGGCCACCCAACGCTGCGCCTTGTGCGCACCCATATCTCCTTCCTTTCTCTTGATGGCCTGCACCCCGGCGAGCACCGCAGCCTCTTGCAGCAAGAGATCTCTCGATTGAAGAGGGTACTGGAGATCGGTTGACAAGAAATCAAAAGCCCCGGCGTGTCTGTCGGGGCTTTCCACTATTCAGGTTTCTCCGGCGGCATCGGGATTCCCGGAACCGCAACGCGGTCAGGGCCCTCGTCTCTGAAAAGCGTAATGCCCCAATACTCCTGGTCCTCCGGCGGATCGACGTTCCAGTCGTTGTAGGAATGTGAATCATCGCTCCTGTAGCGAAGCTTGTACTCACCTTTCTCCAGCACAAGGGTAGTGTTTACCATCCGGTTCTTTCGTCCACCGCCGGCGTGGAACGTCATCGAGTATGTCATCTCCCACACGGTGGTGCCGGTCCTCGCGTCCTCAATCCAGCCATAATCAAACATCTGGCGCTTCTCGCCTTCGCCGATCGCGTAGATCCGGACCCGTGTCGTCCTGTCGAGCTTGAATCGTTTCTCTTCATCCGCGTCATCGTCAACGCGAACAATCTGTGCGACAATGTTCTTGTCACGCTGTTCGACGTACTTCGTCACAACGCTACCCGTGAATTTCTCCCCCACGCCCATGATCGTTATGCCATAGTGTTCGGGATCAAATGGCGGCTTGGCATTCCAATCTCCGTAGGAATGCGAATCGTCTGTGTTATAGCTAACGATGTAGCTCCCCTTGGGCAGGGCGATTACTTCATCCACGTAACGGTTCTTCGATGTACCACCCGCGTACCGGGAGTGATCAACGTCCATCGTCCAGATCTTGCTGCGGGATTTGGCATCTATGATCGCTCCATAGTCGGCCATGGAACGCCGGGAGTTTCCGCGCTCACCGAATGCGTAGACTCGCACCTTGGTGTCTTCCTTCAGAGTGAAACCTTCAGACCGATGCTCGTCGTCCCTCACCTTTGTAAGTGCCACGATGACATTCTGGTCTTCAACATACTGGAACAATTTGATGTTCTTTCTATCTTTCTCACTTGGCACCGAGATGGTAATGCCCCAGTTGAGCGGGTCGTACGGAGGAGGTGAATTCCAATCAGCGGGCGAGTGGCTGTCATCTGTCACACAATAGACCACATAATCCCCTTTGGGAAGTGCGACAGTGCCTGTGCATTCCATGTTCTTGTCTGTCCCGCCAGTATGGGAACAGTTGTTGTCCGCCATCTCCCACACCTTCGAGCGATCACCCGCGTTAACAATCCATCCGTGGTCGAACATCTCGTATTCACCACGGCCCTCGCCGAGCGCATAGATCTGAATTGTCGTTGGCTCCACTACTTCAAAACCGCGCCTCATGAGTTCCTTCTCTCCGAGCCCCGTCGCTTTCAGCACGGTGTTTGACAACTCCTTTGGGGGAATGAACGACTTCACGTTCCGCGCCTGCGCCTCATCCACGAGCATCTCCATTCCCCAACGGTCGCAGCGTTTTTCCCATTCCTTCTTCACATCGTCGTTCCACCAGTCCTTGAAGAAGCCGAAGAAATCCTTGTCTCGCTTTTCTCGCGGGCCAAAGAGGGGCTTCTCCCGCTGATCGATATTGATGTTGATGTGGGTGAATGTTGTGTGATACGAAAAGGTCGGCACGGTGAAATAGACTTCATAGCTGCCGGGTTCGAGTGTAACATTGTCATCGAACTTCCGGTCACCACGTGTGCGGGAGGTGTTGTCGACGTCCATTTGCCACACCATCTTGCGTGTATCGGCGCTGATAATCCATCCATACGCAAACATCTCATCGCTCTTGTACGTCCAGCCATAGTCACCACCACCGCCTACGGCCTTGACATGGAATGTCATCGACTTCGGAATCTCAATTCCTGCTTTCCTCAGCTCGGTATCGCAGAAGCCTCGCAGCGAGACGACCGCTTTCTCACCTGCATACACACTGCAGCCAATAGCGAGGCTGCACATTAGCATCGGAACAATCTTCCTACGCATGAGAACACCGTACCATCATTCACTCACAGTTGTCGGAAACTTCATTCAGGAGACACCAATCCCACAGTGTAAGTACGCCCGACACGCCGGTTTTGTTACAGCAAGCAGGATGAAAAGTTGGAATTCCGAGCTGAATTTTGCTTATTTTGGCCGAACACGAGGACGCTCTCGCAGGTCACGCCCCAGCGGTGCGTCAATCCGAATTACCTTATCGTGCTACCTTACACCCATGGCAGCTTCCACACCGGCAGTTTTTGTTGAGAACGTCGTCAAGGTCTACAAAGCAAAGTCTTCCTCACCGGTACGCGCACTGGATGGGCTCAGTCTTACTGTGGAGGCCGGAGAAGTATTCGGTCTGCTCGGCCGCAACGGCGCGGGCAAGACGACGCTGCTACGAATACTGACAACCCTTGTACCGCCGACATCAGGGAAAGTCGAAGTCCTTGGATTCAATTCACAGCACCATGCCCTCGACATACGGAAGAACATATGCGTGGTCCTTCAGGAGAATTCTGTTGAGCTCTACCTCTCGGTGTGGGATAATTTGTTGACCTATGCACGCTTTCACTCCATTCCACCAGCCCAACGAAAAGTCCGCGCCCGGCACGTCGTGGAGCAGTTCGGTCTCGAAGACGCGGCCGATCAGAAGCTCATCGATCTGAGTGGCGGCTTGAAACGGCGCGTGCAGGTCGCAAAGGTCTTCATGGTTGACAAGCCGCTCGTCTTCCTTGATGAAGCAACAACAGGCATGGACCCGATCAACAAGCGGGCGACTCTCGAAGCAATCCGGGAACAGGCGCGCAAGGGACGAACGATCTTTCTGACGACACACATTCTCCAGGAGGCCGAGGAGCTATGCGATTCCGTCGCCATCATCGAGAAAGGCAAGTGTGTCGCCAGTGGGGATTTGCATACGATCAAAGCGCTCATCGAGCGTGTGTTTGACATCAGTATTACATTCACGCAGCTGACTGAGGGTATCGTGCAGGAACTGGAGAGGCTCTCCGTCCTCAAGCTTACCCGGAACAAGAATACGGTGGAGATGAGTGTGAAAGGCGATGTGTTTGCTGCCCTGGAAGCACTCGGCGCCATCGCGAGAAACTCGCCAGACGTGTTTGTGTCACTGCTGGGCGGGGCAAAGCAATGAGCATGGTCCTCGCAGTGGTATACCGTGAGTTTCGCATGAGAACAACCAGTCTCACGTGGGCCTTCTTCGACCTTGCCATGCCGCTTGTTTACCTCTTGTTGTTCCGCATCGGTCTCGACAAGGCGTTTACCGGCGGCATCGTCGCTCAGGGGACGACCCTCAACTACACATCATTCTTTCTGGCAGGCGTGCTCTCGATGGCTAGCTTTGGAATTGCCATCAACACCTCCTATGGATTCTTCGTTGACCGGGACAATGGCCTGTTCTATGAGTTCCTCACCTACCCCATGACGCGGGGAGAATTCCTCATTGGCAAGATTCTTTTCAACTGCGGATTGGCCGTGGCACAGTCGGTGCTTACCATAACTCTCGGCGTTGTGCTGCTTGGTCTCCACCTTCACTGGGAGAACATTCTGGTCGTTCTCGCCGGGATCGTTCTCGGCACAGCAGGATGGTTTTTCTTTCTGACGCCGTTCGCCTTGCGCATCCGGAGGAATGATATGTTCAACACGTTCATCAATGTTGTCTACTTTGTCCTTCTCTTCGCGAGCAGTTTGTTCTACCCTCTCGATCAGCTGCCTGCGTGGCTGCAGAACATCTCCTACGTGAATCCCCTCACCTGGCACACGGACGTGCTGCGCTATGCAACCGTTGGTGTCGGCTCTCTTGAACTTGTCGTGTTGGAGGCAGGCGCGTTCATGGGCTTCCTGCTCCTCTCGTTCTGGTTCTCTGTACGCACGCTGCACTATGGAATTCTCAACTAAACGTACCTGTGAAAGGCTTCGAAGAATGCGTGGCCAAGGACCGTGAAGTGTTTGTGTGCATCGTGAATTGGGCCGAGGTTATCTATCATACATTACGTGTTGGCGGAGACAAAGGGGCGCAGCTTGCCGAGGATGCCATGCGTGCACTCCCGATTCAGCTCGTTGAAGCTAACAAGGATCTCACTCTTCAGGCTGCGCGATTGAAGGCATCTCACAAGATGTCGCGTGCCGATTACTTTGCAGCTATGAAGAGGAAATGCGACCTCGTCACTGGTGACAAGGAGTTCAAGCAAGTGGAGGACAAACTGAAGATTCGTTGGATGGGGTAGGGGAATAGGAATGTTCGCACATCAAACCGGCGCGTCCCGAAATCGATGGCTGTGTGCGTGAGCGAAACAAACCGGTTTGTCCGTTCCGACGAAGTCGGAACGAGATCTCGTCCGCAATGCGGATGGACGATTTCAGCGCTTACTGCTTCTTGACAATGTGCTGAAATCACATGTACCAAAGAAAAGGACAATCCGAGCCTGCTGGCTTCGATTTCGGGATGTTCTCTTTGGTTACTTTCTCTTCAAAGAGAAAGTAACAACACCACATTGCTTCTCTTCCAACTTTCCGATAGATTGACGCAAGATTGCTGATGTGCATGCGACAAGCTGCCCGCAGGGATGGAAGTTGTTCAGCGACCGGCCGTGCGGGCTTTGTTTTGTTGGACGGATGCCTATGCTATGAATTCAAATCTTTGACGAATAGAGTTTCATCATGAAAATCCTCAACACCGCAGATTGGCATCTTGGCAAAC
>CAYHRX010000096.1:0-9439 GCA_964359075.1 uncultured Chitinophagales bacterium | reverse complement strand
TTTTCGGAAGCTTTTCTCCGGCGGCAACGCGCAACTGAAGCTTGATCAGGTCGTGGCCTGTTACCTGTTCAGTCACCGGGTGCTCGACCTGGATGCGGGTGTTCATCTCCATGAAGTAGAAGTTCTTGTGCTTGTCCACAAGGAACTCAATCGTCCCCGCGTTCACATAGCCAACCGCTTTGCAGCCTTTGATTGCAGCGTCGCCCATTTTCTTGCGCAGCGCCTCGTCGACAAACGGTGATGGTGATTCCTCAATCAGCTTCTGATGCCGGCGCTGGACGGAGCAGTCGCGTTCGCCGAGGTGGATAACGTTCCCGTGGTCGTCTCCGAATACCTGAACCTCGATATGTCGCGGCTGCTCTATGTACTTCTCAATATAGAGATCTGGATTGCTGAATCCCTGTTCCGCCTCATGCTGTGCAGTCTTGAAAGCATTCTCAAGCTCTTCCTCTTCCCGCACGATCCTCATCCCTCTCCCTCCACCACCGGCAACAGCTTTGAGGATGACGGGATAGCCAATTGCTTTCGCCACTTCGGTTGCCTCCCCCACACTCTTGATGACACCGTCGCTGCCCGGAACCACGGGCACACCGGCTTTCTTCATCGTCTCCTTGGCAAGCGCCTTATCCCCCATCGCAGCAATCATCTCAGAAGAGGGTCCAATGAATTTGATGCCGGAGGTTGTGCAGATTTCCGCAAAGCTAGCATTCTCAGCGAGAAAGCCGTAGCCGGGATGGATGGCATCCGCGGCTGTGATTTCTGCAGCAGCAATGATGCGGGGGATCTTCAGGTAACTATCTTTGGAAGGAGGAGGCCCGATGCACACTGCCTCGTCGGCAAACCGGACGTGCAAAGAGTCGCGGTCGGCTTCCGAGTACACAGCTACCGTCCTGATGTTGAACTGCTTGCAGACACGGATGATGCGAAGGGCGATTTCGCCGCGGTTGGCAATGAGGACTTTCTTAAACACTGTTAAGCTCCGGCAGGGGAGTGAGGAGGAGAATCACATTGGCTCGATGAGGAACAGCGTCTGACCATACTCAACAGCCTGGCCTTTCTCGACCACCACCTTTACGATCTTTCCCGACACGTCTGATTCGATCTCGTTCATCAGCTTCATCGCTTCCACAATACACAGAACTGTCCCCGGTCGGATCAGTGAACCGACTTCAACGAAGGGCGCAGCGTCAGGCGCCGGAGCCGTGTAGAATGTCCCAACGATCGGTGACTTTATCTCGTGGAGCTTCTTCTGTGGTTCGGCTGCTTTCGGGACAGGCGCTTCCGGAGCCGCAGGTGCCGGGGCCGGAGGAACAACGGCGTGCATGCTGGGGTGCGACGGAGCCGACATTACGCTGCCTGTGGGGGGTGGACCGGCAGAGTTCTGCACATGCTTCAATAGCCTGATCTTCTTTCCTTCTTCCTCAATCTCGATTTCATCAACGTCACTTTCAGAAAGTAGCTTGATGAGCTTCTTGATATAACTTAGATCCATGTTGGACTCCAGGGGTTGCCGCGGTATTGTGGAAAGAAGCTAGACCTTCACCCGCTCCACGTACTCTCCCGTTCGCGTGTCGATACGAATCGTATCCCCCTCATTGACGAACAATGGAACACCCACCGTGGCGCCCGTCTCCACCTTTGCCGGCTTGTTGCCGGGGTTGGCGCTGTCGCCCTTTACACCAGGTACAGTTTCAACCACTCTTAGTTCAACGGTGATTGGCAACTCGATGCCGGTAATGTCGCTCCCATTGAAGAGAATATCCACAGACTCCCCATCCTTCAAGAACTCGGCTCCTTCGCCAACTTGTTTGGGATCAACAGTGAGCTGGTCGTACGTTTCCTTATCCATGAACACATAGCCCGAGTTGTCTCTATAAAGGAACTGATACTCTTTGCGCTCGATCCGGACGATCTCGATGGATTCGCCTGCCCGGAATCGGTTCTCGATTACCTTGCCGCTCTTCAGGTTTTTCAGTTTGGTACGTACGAAAGCGCGCCAGTTCCCCGGGTTGACGTGCTGGAACTCCACAACCGTCCACAGCTCATTATTGTTCATCTTGATCACAAGTCCGGGTCGAAAATCAGCAGTAGATGGCATAAAATCTCAAAAAAACACAAAAAGTGAACGAAAACTGACAGATTTCCACAAAGAATGGGGTGAAAATATAAACCAATCGGTAGTTAAAGTCAAGGAAAGCTTGGAAGCGCTCCCAGCGGATTGACCGTGGTCTTGACTTGAAAGGAAGGAATGTTTACTCTGGACACGCATGAAGTCACCAACGAAAAGATACCTTCCCATCCTTGGAGTCGCCTGCCTCTTGTCCTGCCAACGCGCAACCTCGCCGGCCAGAAATACTGTGTCTGAGGAAAAGCTCAAGGTGGTGTACATTGCATTGCTCGAAGAAGGTGAGCGCTACCGGAGCCTCCCTGCCGACTCGACAAGGCACTTCAGATCAGACTCGATCTTCAAGGCATTCAATACTTCGGAAGAGGAGTTCGGTTCGACGGTCGCCAGCTATCGGGTAGAACCGAAGAAGTGGCAGAGTTTCTTTGAAGATGTGGTGAAGAAGCTCGATGAGAAGCAAAAGCAGGCGACAGATACAACGAAGTCCTGATCTAGGGCGAAGTCTGCTCCTGATGTGCTTTCTTGAGCGTGAACTTAAACGTGCTTCCCTTCCCCACTTCGCTCTCAACCCAGATGTTCCCGCCGTGTGCTTTGACGATTTCCTTGCAGATCCAGAGCCCCAGACCTGAGCCCTTGATTTCCCGAGCTTCGGTAGTATCGATCCGCGAGAATTTCTGAAACAACTTGTCGACCTGGCCAACAGCGATTCCAATTCCCTCGTCGACCACCGAGATAAGCAGCTGGTCGGCCTGGTAGTTCTCCGCGGTCACTCGCACGATGCCGCCCTTGGGGGAGTATTTGACGGCATTGGATAGAAGGTTTTGCACAACCTGTCGAAGCTTCGTCTGGTCCCCTTTGATGTACGAGACGCCGCTATCGACGTGATACTCAAGCTGATGCCTGCGTGAAAAGCTCACCAGAGCCGCAGCATCCTTGATGAGGCGTTCGACGTTCACAACCTTGAAGAAGTAGCTGAGCTGCCCCGATTCCATCTTGGCAATCGAAAGGGTATCTTCGGCAAGATGGCTCAGTTTGTTGGCCTGATCAACGATGATGGTGAGATATTCAGTCACCCTGCGCGGGTCAACGTTCTCGCCTCTCTTCAGCAAGGCCTTCGCGGCCAGGATAACGCTCGCGAGCGGTGACCGGAAATCGTGTGAGACAATACTGAGGAAGTCAGACTTCATCTTGTCCAATTCCGTGAGCTTGGAGTTCGCCTTCTTCACCTCATCGTACAGCTTGGCATTCTTGATTCCGCTTCCAAGCTGGTCGCAGAGTGTTTCGAGAACGATTGCATCTGTCTCGTCGAATGCATGGAGCTTGGTATCCTCCACGTTCAGCACGCCTACGGTTTCTCCATCAATTCGGATGGGTACTGTGAGCTCTGACTTCGTGCTATGGTACTCGTACGCCACGTAACGCGGATCTTCGGTAACGTCGTTCGCAAGCAGCTTCTGCCCATGGGTCGCTACCCAACCGACTATCCCTTCCGACGTTTTCTGACGATACCCATGTGGCAAAAAGTCCACGTAGTTGCCGGAATGAGCAACCAGAAGGACTTCGCCCTCCTGGCGGTTCACCAGAAAGATGGTGACATCGAAGTAATTGAAGTTCTTCCGAATGGTCTCGGCCGCAGAGTCAAGTATCTCATTCAGTTCCAGAGTGGATGTGAGCTTCTCTGCAATCTCGTTGACCAGTTCGATCTGCGAAATCCTTTTCTTTGCATCGTCGAAGAGTGCCGTGTTGTTGATCGCAATCGCAACTTGCAGAGCAAGGAGTTGTGCAAGGCACATCTCATGCTCACCATACATGCCTGGCCGGGCTGAACTTAGCGTGAGTGCACCAATGGTTTCTATCCCTGTCCGCAATGGCACGATAAGTAGCGATTTCATGCCGAGATCTGTCAGCGTGCCTTCGACGGATTCTGTGAACGCTGGACCGGCAGTCACATCAATGACGATCGGAGATTGGTTCTGGATCACCCAGCCTGGCATTCCCTGGTTGATGGAGAAGTGCTTGTGGTTAAGATCGGTCGAATCAGCAATCGGCGAGAGCGTATTGATGAGGTAGTGCGTACGAGACTTGTTGGCCAGGGCAAGGAAGGAAACATCATGATCAAGGACCCATTTCGTCTGCGACCGGAGGGTGTCCAATATCTCTTCGCGCGTTGTTGCAGCGTCAATCTGAAGTGCAATCTCACTCAACGTACTGACCGAGTTATAGAACGACGTTGCCTTGATGACTCTCGTTCGTAGTTCATCCGGACTGAGCTGAACTTCTTCGGTCACGCTCAATGTGCGTGTCAACCCAATCTTCAGGGCCTTGGGTTGGGAGCTATCGTGAATCGTGTCCTTCGGGTTTTCGGTTGCCACTTGTGATGCGGTCTCCTAAATAAGTGTCGTGTCGGTAAGTCATGGTTGGTCTCAGGCTGCCTTCACCACGTCACCAACAACTACGCACTGTTCTCCCCGCTTCCTCACAAACTCCAGGACATCATCGCACTTCTTTTTTGATACGATCAGGATCAATCCGATCCCAAGATTGAATGTCCGTCGCATGTCGTCTTCAGGCACGTCTCCCGTTCGCTGGATGAGCTTGAAAATCGCCGGCCTCTCCCATGCAGTCCAATCGATGTGCAGTGAGAGCCCTCTCGGAACAATGCGCCTCGTGTTGCCGACAATGCCACCACCGGTGATATGCGAAAGACCCTTGACCTCGAACTTCTTCAAAACGGCGGCAATGGTGGCAAGGTAAGACCGATGGACTGCGAGGAGGGCTTCAGCAAGCGTCCCATTCAATTCGTCGAAATGATCTTCAAGCGAGTATCTGCCAAGCAGCGATGCACGAGCAAGGGAGTAGCCATTCGTGTGTAATCCTGTTGAGGGAAGACCGATCAGCATATCGCCGGATTTGATATTGCTGCCGGTGACCATATCCTTCCGTTCGACAACGCCGACTATCGTGCCCGAGAGGTCGTACTTGTTCTCTTCATAGAAACCCGGCATCTCGGCCGTTTCGCCACCGATGAGTGCACAGTTATTCTCCTTGCACGCTTTCACGAAGCCGCCGATGACTTCCGCAGCAACATTGGCGTGTAATCGTCCAGTCGCGAAATAGTCCATGAAGTACAGCGGCCTCGCTCCGCACACAAGAATATCATTGACACAGTGGTTGACGAGATCCTGACCAACAGTATCATGCTTGTTCATCATCTGGGCAATCAGCAGCTTCGTGCCGACACCGTCAACACTCGACACAAGCACGGGCGATTTGTACTTCTTGAACCGAGCATCGTAAAACGCACCGAAGAGACCGATGTCACCGAGGACACCCCTGGAATACGTTGACCTGACAGACCGCCTGATGTGCTGAACAAGCCTGTCTCCTTCCGCAATGCTAACACCACTTTGTGCGTAAGTAAGTGACAACTTAGAAATCTATCCTCAACCAAAACTTGATGCGCAAAAGTAGAGATAAAAACAAAGAATTGCAAGCCGGAGATGTCGGTCGTAGGAATTTTTAGATGGCAGACATTCTCCTTGATAATGATCCCTCACCTAAGTATATTCTTCACACTCGTTGGCCTAATTTGTTATGAATGGAAAAGGTATTCTTTCAGCGCTCTGATACGGCGCTCGCAATAGGCAAGATCCTCTGCCTCGGCCGCAACTACGCCGCACACGCCAGCGAGATGAACGCCGCAGTTCCTGAATCACCTGTTGTTTTCCTCAAGCCGCCGACGGCAATTGTGCACGACGGCGGGAATGTAATCATTCCCCGAATTTCAAGCGACGTGCACCACGAAGTAGAGATGGTTGTCGTCATTGGGAAGAAGGGAAAAAACATTCCTAAAGAAGAAGCCTACTCGTATGTCCAAGGATACGCGGTGGGTCTGGACATGACAATGCGCGATGTCCAAGCGGAGGCAAAGAAAAAGGGACTGCCGTGGACGGTTGCAAAGGGGTTCGACACGTCTGCGCCCATCTCGCAGGCGGAGGAAAGAAACAGGATCGCTCATCCCAACGCTCTTGACCTCTTGCTACGAGTTAACGGGGAGGTCAGACAGAAATCCAACACCCGGCACATGATATTTGGGATCGATTATGTGGTCTCGTATCTTTCATCCATCTTTACACTCGAACCGGGTGACCTGATCTTTACTGGAACACCGGAAGGAGTTGGCCCGGTTCGTGCGGGAGATTTACTGGAAGCTGAGCTTGAGTCTGTAGGCAGGCTCCGTGTAGGTGTCATCAACGAACCATAACTAAGAAAGCGCTCGCGTATGGCAAGAATCATTGCTGTGGCACTGCCAAAAGGAGGAGTGGGGAAAACTACCACGGCCGTGAATCTCGCAGCGAGCCTGGCTGTTGCTGAACAGCGCACTCTGCTCATCGACATGGATTCGTTCGGTGCTTCAGGGCTTTCACTCGGATTCACCGAAGGCAAGATCAGAACAGGCCTCTTCGAGGTCTTCAACTTCATCACTGGACTCCCCAGCGCGATTCATCGGACAGAGCTTGCCTTTCTGGATTTCGTGCCCTCGAACGTTCAGTCTCTTCAAGCCGAGGAGCGCCTGATGCGCCTTGCCGAAAATCGCTCCATCCTCAAGAACGCACTGCGCGGGGCTGCACAGCAATACGACTATGTGATACTCGACTGCCCTCCTGTTCTCAGAGGATTATCCACGAATGCGCTCACCGCTGCAGATTCCGTCCTGGTTCCGGTAAAGTCGGGACACTTCTCTCTCGATGCAGTGGACAAGCTCATGAAGTACGTTGACTGGATGCGCGAGGTTGCCAACAAGTCCCTTGAGATTGAAGGCATCCTGCTTACGATGCATGAACCGAACACGCGCGTCACGGATATCACGATGCGTGAGTTGCAGGCAAAGCACCACAAGCACATGCTTCAAACAATCATCCCCAAGAACACCGTTCTTGGCGAGGCGAGTTTCTACGGCAAGCCTGCCATTCTCTATGATGTGAATTCACGAGGGTCGGCGGCATATCTTGCTCTCGCCCGCGAGATCATTGCCCGCCAGGCTCTGCGCAAGGCGCAGGCCCTCGCATCCAGCAGGCAATTCGGACAACAGGGCTAGCGGTACTCATGCGTGGGCAGACGGGACGGATTCGAGGTGCTCTGGGCACGACTGCAGGCTTTGTGCTTCTCGCGATCTGGTCTGCAAACGTGGAATCCCGTGATTCTCGCGGTTCGGCCTCTCCGCATGATCCCCCCTTCGAACTGATCAACACCAATCTCTCTGACTACATCTGGCCAACCGACGCAGGTAACATCGGCACATCCACGTTTGGCGAATATCGGCGTACACACTTCCATGGCGGCATCGATATCAGCACCGGCAACACCATCGGATACAAAGTCTTCGCTGTCCGTGACGGATATGTCTCTCGAATCCGCGTAAGCCCGACCGGTTACGGCAGAATGCTCTACGTTCGTCATCCCGATGGATACTCCAGTACGTACGCCCACCTGAGCCGCTTTAGCGCGACAATAGACGCCCGCGTCTCTCGTGAGCAGCGCAAGCAGGAATCCTTCCCCGTCGATATTGAGTGCAAGCCGGGAGAATTCCCCGTGAAGAAGGGCGAGATCATAGCATATACAGGCGATACGGGAGTCGGCACACCGCATCTCCATTTTGAAATTCGAGATGAGAGCATGGACCCCATCAATCCGCTCCTGTGCACTGAGTTCAGCGTACCGGATAACATCCCCCCGGCCATCAAACGCGTAGCGATCACTCCGTTGGGCGAGTTCTCAACAGTCGATGGATCGATGTCGCCCCGCATCTTTTCCGTCCGCGCATTGAAGAAGAACGAGTACAGGATCTCTGGAACAATCCAGCTCACCGGGCAGATCGGCTTCGCGATTACCGTGAACGATATGTCCAACAGCTCACGCTTCAAGCATGGTGTGTACAGCCACAAGGTGTTTATCGACGATACACTGATCTACACTGTGCAGCTTGACCGCGTCCCCGGCAAGAACGCCCACGAGATTGGGTTGTACTACGACTGGGCACTCCGTGATGCTGGAAGAGGAAAGTTTGAAAAGCTGTACATGGATTCCCCGAGCACCCTCATGTTCTATTCTCCCAGAAAACCTAACGCAGGCGTTGTCAACGCAACCGACTTTGCAGAAGGCCCTCATACATTTCGGATTGTCTCAACCGATTTCAACAACAACAGCTCCCAAGTTACCGGCATCGCCATCCTCAACCATCCACCCGCGTTTACGATTCAACCGAGCGGCAACGGTCTCAAGCTCTCTTTCCCTGAGATCGACAAAGTGCACAAGGTGTTGATGTTCACAAAGAGAAACGGCAGCGACACCTGGAGTCAGAAAACGATGACGCCGGTGCCGTACGCGGAGGGGAATGTCATTCATATCGCAGACGCAAAGGGACGGTTCGATGCCGTGAAGTTCGTGGCCGAGAATGCATATGGCACACGCTCGTTGCCGCAATTCCATTTCTTGCGGAAGCCAAACGGCCCTGCCGGTGCTGTCCATCTCGAACATGATCTCGCCGACGACTGCATCAGGGTCTCCTTGCGGGCACAACATCCCTTCACCGAAACGCCAAAGCTCCACATTTACGAAGGGGCGTCCAAGCGCACCGTTACTCTTACCGCGTTGGACGTCGATAGGTATGTCGGAACAGTCAGGCCTCTGGACGCCTTCTCCGGCACTCGCCGGCTCGTTGCAGAAGCAGAAGTGAACGGCAACAGAATCACAGCAATCGATGAGTTCGATCTCTTTCCGATCGTGCATGGGAAGTCCGGAACGATCTCGCTCGACGGAGGTCGGCTCATTCTGAGCTACGACTCCACGGCGGTTTTCAAGACCCTCTTCGTGCAAGTGCAGAAGAACCCTGACTACCCGGGACACTATTCGTTACTCCCCGACAATGCACTACTGAAAGGCAGTCTCAAGGCCACAGTCGCTGTCGAACCGTCCAACGGCAAGCAAGGCCTCTTCTTCTCCGGACTAGATGGATGGGAGTTGCTTGATCAGAGAAGAAATTCAAAAACGAGCTCTCTCGCCGGCACGATCACTCGAACGCTTGGAGAACTCGCCGTCAAGATCGACGATACTCCTCCTTACATTACCCGTCTCTCCATCAGCCGCGCTTCATCCGGGCGGCCGACCATCTCGTTTCGCTACGGAGACAACTTCTCCGGCGTTGAATATAAAGAGCTAAAGACGTACATTGACGGCGTGGCGGTCATCCCTGAAGTGGACGGAGAGCATCGCAAAGCGGTGTACACTGCCAGCCAACCACTCACACGGGGCTCC
>CAYHRX010000095.1:0-9497 GCA_964359075.1 uncultured Chitinophagales bacterium | reverse complement strand
CTTCAACTCGGAAGCCAGTCTCGGCCAGACGAAGGAGCGGAATAACCGGCTCAAGTCGCTGCTGGAAGACTTCAGCGATCCCAAGCTCGATCTGCGGCCCAGCCGGGTTGGGACGATGGATGTCATTGGCAATGCCTACGAATATCTCATCGGTAAGTTCGCAGCCAACGCCGGGAAGAAGGCCGGAGAATTCTACACGCCCCCAGAAGTCTCCGAGCTACTCGCCCGTTTGGTTGATCCAAAACCGGGAGAACGTATCTGTGATCCTGCGTGCGGTTCTGGGTCGCTGCTCATCAAATGCGGTCAGCAGGTCGGCTCGAAAGATTTCTCACTGTGGGGGCAAGAGAACATCGGGGCGACGTGGGCACTTGCCAAGATGAACATGTTCCTGCATGGGATGGACAACGCTCGCATCGAATGGGGCGACACGATCCGTAATCCGAAGCTGCTCTCCAATGACCGGCTGATGAAGTTTGAAGTCGTTGTCGCCAATCCTCCATTTTCGCTCGACAAGTGGGGTGCCGAGGAAGCCGCTGTCGATCACCACAATCGTTTCCATCGAGCCGTGCCGCCAAAAAGCAAGGGAGACTTCGCCTTCATATCACACATGATCGAAACGATCACCGAAACGTCAGGAAGAGTTGCTGTTGTCACACCGCACGGAGTTCTGTTTCGAGGCGGGGCCGAAGGAAAAATCCGTCAAGCATTGGTGGAGGAGAATCTCCTCGATGCGGTAATCGGTCTTCCTGCAAGTCTATTTTACGGGACAGCTATTCCTTCAGCGATTCTTGTCTTCAAGAAAGGAAAGGGTGATTCTTCGGTCGTGTTTATTGACGCAAGCAAAAACTTTGACGGATCGTCATCACAGAACCGGCTACGGACAACAGATATTGAGGACATCGTTGCCGCTTACAGATCACGACGGCAGAAAGACCGCTATTGCTACGCTGCGACCTTCGATGAGATTCGGGACAATGGTTTTGATTTGAACATCACCCGCTATGTTGACACCTATTCCGAATCAGAGGCCGTAGATATTCGTGACTTACAGTTGAAGATTGAACAGAACCAACGAGACCTGAAGGCGATCCAATCCGAGTTGATCACTCTATTGGGAGAACTTGGATATGGCCCGTGAATTCAAGCCGAGAGATGGGAAATGGAAACGCACGCAACTGTCAACAGTTCTCCGGCGTGTCATCGAGTCCATCGAGCCAAATGCGACTGAGATGTACCGGGAAATTGGTGTAAAGTCGCATGGCAGAGGAATCTTCCACAAGGGTCCAATCACAGGAGAGAGCCTTGGAAACAAACGTGTTTACCGAGTTCTCCCAGACTGCTTCGTGTTCAATGTGGTGTTTGCATGGGAGCAAGCTGTAGCAAAGACCAGCAGCAGAGAGAGCGGCATGATTGCCTCTCACCGCTTTCCTATGTATCAGGCAATTGACAACAAGATCGACCTCGACTTTCTGCTTTTGTTCTTCAAGACGCCACTTGGAAAACATCAACTTGGACTTGCCTCACCGGGGGGAGCAGGTCGCAACCGCACTTTGAGTCAGTCGGGATTTCTAAAGATTGAGATTCCACTGCCGCCTATCGAACAGCAGGTGCGGATTGCAAAGGCAATTCAAAGGTGGGATCACGCAATTCTCTTGCTTGAAAAACAACTGCGATTCAAGAGGTTGCGATTACGGGCACTCATGCAACAACTTTTGACCGGTGAGATTCGTTTACCCAAGTTTGGGGCAAAGCCTAAGAGCCGCCCATCTGCGGTACAAGTTCCGGCAGCAGTCCGTCAAGGGATTTATCCACCAAGCGTTCAACCCGGAATTCCAAGACTAATGGAATGCCCAGATGGCTGGACAAAAGTGACGATGGCAGAACTTCTTCGAGTTGAGAAGCGGCCTGTTACTCTTGATGACAACAAGGAATACCAGCTTGTCGTTGCAAAACGGAACAGAGGAGGCATCGAGCCGAGGGATAGATTGCGTGGGTCCGAGATCAAGACCCCTACGCAATTCGAAGTCCGTGCGGGAGATTTTGTAATTTCACGGCGGCAAATCATTCACGGAGCCTGTGGCGTCGTCCCGGCCTCTCTCGACGGTGCAATTGTGTCGAACGAATACTCGGTGTGTACGGTGAATGCGAATTTGGACATGACGTTTCTCAAGTACCTGACGCATACACTCTATTTTCAGCAGACATGTTTTCATTCCAGTGTTGGCGTGGCCCTCGAAAAGATGATTTTCAAGCTGGAACACTGGCAAAGGTTTCCATTTCTCGTCCCGCCAATTGCTGAACAGCGAGCGATTGGTGAGGTTCTATCAGCCACAGATAGTGAGCTAAATGTTTTGGTGCAGCAAATATCGCTGCTCACCCAACAAAGAGACGGACTAATGTATCAACTTCTCAACGGCACAGCCCGTTTCAACGTGGACGCCAAGACGGCGAAAAGGTGACGCATGGCTGTCTCGGAGTTCCTCGAAGATCTAGTCTCGCACCTGCCTGCGTTGCAACTTTTGCAGCAGATCGGCTACCAGTACCTCACGCCCACTGAGGCGTTGGGTCTTCGAGGCGGTAGACGCAGCCGGGTTGTGTTGGAGCCGATCCTCATTGAGCAACTCCGCAAACTAAATCAGATCACGTTCAAGGGGCAGACTCACGACTTCACCGAGAGCAACCTCAAGAACGCCGTCGATGCACTGACGAACATCCCATTCGATGGCTTGGTCAAAACGAACGAGCAGGCGTTCGACCTGCTTACGCTGGGCAAGGCTCAAGAGCAGACCATCGACGGGAACAAACGCAGTTACACGCTTCAGTACATCGACTGGGAACACCCTGAAAACAACGTCTACCACATCGCCGATGAGTTCGAGGTCGAACGCACTGCTTCTCACGAACTCCGTCGCCCCGACCTTGTGTTGTTCGTCAACGGGATTCCGTTTGCTGTGGTCGAATGTAAGCGACCCGACGAACGAGATGCGGTTGAGGTCGGCATCAGCCAGCATCTTCGCAATCAACGACAGGATGAGATTCCCGGCCTGTTCAGCTACTCGCAACTGCTGGTGTCGGTCTGCCAGAACCACGCAAAGTACGCCACTGCCGGAACGCCGAAGAAGTTCTGGGCTGCATGGAAAGAGGAACACGCTGACGACCTCGACGTGAAACTCGCCACGCTGGTCAACACGCCGTTGACGGCCAAGCAACTTCAGCGAATGTTCGAGAGCCGCAAACCAGCAGTCGTGGCGAAGATGCAAGAGATTCTAGCGGCAGGCCAACGATTGCCATCGCCACAGGATCGTTTGTTGTACTGCCTGCTTCGTCCCGAACGACTGCTGGAGATAACTTACCGCTACATCGTCTTCGACAAGAATGTCAAGAAGGTGGCTCGGTATCAGCAGTATTTCGCTATCCGTGAAACAATTGCCAGAGTCACCAAGTCCAAGGGAGATGAACAACGACCGGGAGGCGTGATCTGGCACACGACCGGCAGTGGCAAGAGCCTGACGATGGTCATGCTGGCCAAGGCGTTGTCGTTGGAGCCGACGATCAAGAATCCACGAGTGGTGATTGTCACGGATCGAATTGATCTCGACCGACAAATCTGGAAGACCTTCATTGCCTGTCGCAAGACGGTGGAACGGGCCAACAGCGGTAAGCATCTTGTTCAACTGGTGTCGCAGGGTAAGGCCGACATCATCACGACGATCATCGACAAGTTTGAAGCGGCTGCTTCCACCCACGATCTGCGTGACGAAGGAAGCAACGTGTTCGTGCTGGTCGATGAAAGTCATCGCAGTCAGTATGGGCTGGCACATGCCAAGATGAAGCAGGTCTTTCCGAACGCCTGCTACATCGGTTTCACAGGCACGCCGCTGCTCAAGAAAGAGAAGAGCACCGCCACGAAGTTCGGCGGTTTTATTCACACCTACCCAATGCGTCAAGCCGTCGAAGATAAGGCTGTAACTCCGATCCTGTACGAAGGCCGGATGTCAGAACTGCACGGCGATCAGAAGGCCATCGACAAGTGGTTCGAGCGGATCACCAAGGATTTGTCGAACGAACAGAAAACCGACCTGAAGAAGAAGTTTCGCCGGGAAGAGGAATTGACCAAGACATCCGAGCGGCTGTACGAGATCGCTTTCGACATCACCACGCATTTCTGCGAAAACTTCAAAGAGACGAAGTTCAAAGGGCAGTTCGCCGTCAGCAGCAAGGCGATGGCTCTCAAGTATCATCAGTTGTTCGAAAACATCGGGCAAGAATACCCGGAGCGGAAGGTTTCGACCCGTGTCATCATCTCTGCTCCCGACACACGGGAAGACAACGAGACCATTGAAGAAGAGGATGTGCCCGAAATCCAGACATTCTGGCAGAAGATGATGGCCGAGTTCGGGTCGGAGAAGAAGTACCTTGAACAGATCATCGACGACTTTCAAAAGAAGCCAAACCCCGAAATCATCATTTGCGTGGACAAGCTGCTCACTGGATTTGACGCCCCCTGCAACACGGTGTTGTACATCGACAAGCGGCTGAAGGATCACAGCGTTCTGCAAGCCATCGCCCGTGTGAACCGGTTGTTCGATGGGAAGGATTTCGGACTGGTTGTCGATTACCGAGGTATCTTTGGGGCACTTGATGCGGCGGTGAAGCAGTATGACGCTCTGAGTGATTTTGACGAAGAAGATCTGGAAGGAACCTTCACTTCCATCAATGAAGAAGTTGCCAAGCTGAAGGAACGACACACGAATGTTTGGTCGGTCTTCAACGGCGTGCAGAATAAGCAGGACTTGGAAGCCATGCAGCAGTGGCTCCGCCCTGAAGATGTGCGGCAGGACTTTTATGATGCGTTGAACGAATTCTCCAAGACACTGCAACTGGCGATGTCATCAGCCAAGTTTCACGAGGATACGCCACAGGCAACGGTGCAGCGTTACGTCGATGACATGAAGTATTTCCGCAACCTGCGTGCGGCGGTCAAGCAGCGTTACAACGAGTCTGTCGATTACAAAGAGTACGAAGACCAGATCCGCAACATGGTCGATAAGTACATCGGTGCAGATGAGGTAAAGCAGATCATCGAGCCGGTCAACATTTTCGAAGTTGACAGTTTGGAAGAAGAACTGGCCGAGATCGAAGGGGCGGCGGCAAAGGCGGACTTCATCTCTTCACGAGTCAAGAAGACCTGTGTCGAGAAGATGGAGGAAGATCCGGTCCTCTACCAAAAACTCTCGGAAGTCATCGACGAAGCGATTCAGGCATACCTCGACAAGCGGCTGAGCGAAGAAGAGTATCTCCAGAAGATGCTGGACGCTTGGAATGAGGGCAAGGAACAGGGATCGTCCAAAGTTCCCGCCGAGTTGCGAAGTGATCCTGAAGCCAAAGCGTATTTCCGTCTGTTGCTGGAGGGTTTCGAGAAGGTCGCCAAAAGTCAGGCGGTTGTGTCAGAAGCAACGGCTCCTTATGAGACATCGGCTGGAAGTAACCGCACTGATCTTGCTGCAATCGCTGCGGAAACGGCCCTGAAGGCAAGGAAGATCATTGAGGAAAGGAAGATCCGAGATTGGATGAATAACCGGGATGTCGAGAACGCCATGATCAACGATCTTGATGATCTGATGTTCGCTGTGAAGGGGCGTTATGACTTGCCGCTGAAAGCCGAAGATATCGACGAACTTCTTGAGGGAATCATGCGGATCGCCAAGCGTAGGGAGTCCCAGAAATGACGACTCTTGATGGCACTCCCAAACAGAACGGTCATCCCCGGAAATTGGCAATTCAATACGGTCGCAGGCGGATCGAGTTCCAGCTTTTGTACTCAGGCCGGAAGACTTTGGCGATTGATGTGCATCCCGATCTCTCCGTGATCGTTACGGCCCCCAAGAACACAGAAGATGCCGCCGTCGAGAAGAAGATGCACAAGCGAGCGTCTTGGATTGTGCAGCAGCAGCGGTTCTTCGAGAACTATCTGCCCTCGATTCCGCCCCGTCGTTATGTTAGCGGTGAGTCGCACCGGTACTTGGGGCGGCAGTATCGACTGCGTGTCCATGAAGGCGACAAAGAAGCGGTCCAGATGGCACGAGGTCAGATAAACGTCTTCCTGACTGACCCATCGAACAAGGCACGTATCAGGTCACTGGTGACGACATGGTTTCGTCGGCGTGCCGAGATCATCTTCCAAGAGTTGTTCGATGCGGTGTTGGTGAAGGCTGAACGCAGCGGAATCTCGGCAGACACCTTCGAGATTCGCCGCATGAAGAACCGCTGGGGAAGCTGCACCACCGAGGGGCACATCCTGTTAAACCCCGACTTGATTATCGCCCCCAAAATGTGCATCGAGTACGTGATCGTCCACGAGTTGTGCCACCTTAAAGAACACAACCACAGCCCAAATTTCTACCGGCTACTGCAAACCCTGATGCCCGATTGGGAACAGCGTCGTGAGCGGTTGAATGGGTGTGTTGTCGGTTGAACTCAGAAATCGCTGAAATCGAGTGCTCTATGACCGTCAAGACAATCAAAGTTGGAATCGAATCCGATGCCATTGAGAAATTCTCGAAGGTCTCGGTGGATCAGGCACTTGAGGAAATGATCTGGAACGCCATCGACGCAGAAGCATCAGTGATCGAGATTGTACTCGACCGCCAAGACCTTGAAGGGATTAATCGTATCGTCATCAGAGACGATGGACATGGTATTTCAATTGATGACGCAGAGAAGATCTTTGGAAGCATTGGTGGGTCGCTAAAGCGTCTGAGACGCCGCAGCCCGAAGCTCGACCGACCGTATCATGGTAAAGAGGGGAAGGGGCGATATAAGGCGTTCTCGCTGGGGCGTCACATCGAATGGCACAGTCGGGTGTTGACGAGTGGGAAGGTGTCCTCGTTCTCCGTCACGCTAGACGGAGCGAACTTGAAGTCGGCGAAGATTGGATCTCCGACTGTCTGCGACGGAACTCCCGGTTGCGAGGTAGTGATCGACCAGCTTCAAGATGCAGTATCAGGGCTGGACAACGAATCACGATTGGCGAATATCGCTCACCGGCTTGCCCCATACCTAATGGCAAATCCCGGCATTCGGATTGTTTATGATGGCGAAACGCTTGACATCGCCAGTGCCGTAAATCGAAACGAGCTTCTCGCCATCAGTGATGAAGGAACCGACAACGAAGAGCCATTGAACTTCGGTTTGCGGGTTCTCGAATGGAGCAAATCCCGCAAGGGGTCGCTCTTTTGGTGTGATGAGCATGGAGTCGCACTTGATGAGTCAAAGCTCGACTTGAAAGGAGTCCGCTTTTCCTTCAGTGCTTACATCTTGTCAGGTTCGATTCGTGACTTGAATGACGAAGGAGGCCTGGCTCTTGGGGATCTAAACCAGAAGGTTCGGCGTTTCAAGGAGCTTGCACAGGGAAAGCTGCGTGACTATTTCCGACAGCGACAGGCCGAAGAAGCCCATCATGTTGCGGATCGCATCCGAAAGGAGGGACTCTATCCCTATTCCCACTTGCCGAAGTCATCGGTCGAAAAGGCCGGACAGCAGGTGTTTGACATCTGTGCTGCGACAATCCACGAGTTTCTTCCGCAGTTCGAGAATGTAGATAGGCATTCCCGGAAGTTCACGTATCGGCTTCTGCGTGAAGCCCTTGAAAGCAGCCCATCGAATCTCGGCCACATCTTCGCAGAAGTACTGAAGCTCTCAGAGGAACAACAAGAGCACCTCATCCATCTGCTCGGAAAGACAAGCCTCGGTGCGATTATCCATTCTGCAAAGACCGTTGCAGATCGACTTGCCTTTATCAACGGGCTTGAGCAAATACTTCATAACAAAACAATTCGGAAACACCTGAAAGAGCGAACGCAGCTACACCGCATTCTGGTTGAGGAGCTTTGGCTGTTCGGAGACCAGTACACCCTTGGAGGAGACGATGTAAGCCTCAAGACGGTGCTCGACGAGCATCGGAAAGTCCTTGATTTAGCTCCGTTGGATGCTCAGGCCAAAAAGGAGATTTCGGACTTGGATGACGTTCCTGATTTGCTCCTTTGGAAGCAATACCTGCGGGGAAGCGACGACCAGTACGAGCATCTTGTGATTGAACTAAAACGTCCTACGGTCAATATCTCGCAAACCGAGATTGGCCAAGTGAAACGGTACGCAAGCAAGGTGGTGGAGAACAAGCACTTCGACAAAGAGAAGACTCGCTGGAAGTTCGTGGTGTTGAGTGATGGTATCGCCGCCGATGCGAAGGCCGATGTGAACCAACACAACCGAGAGCCGGGCCACGTTACGAGTGCTCCTGATTACGACATTTGGGCGGTAACGTGGTCACAAGTGATTCAGGCAGCAAAGCTTCGACTCAATTGGATTCAGAGCCGCCTTGAATTCACTGTGTCGTCCAATTCTGAGGGAATGCAGTATCTCCGAGATCGGTTCAGCCATCTACTTCCCGATGAAGCAAGAGACGTTACCGAAGACGGCACACGCAGTCCATCAACATCAAATGAGAATGAGTAATGGCACGGAAGAAAACCACCCCCACCGCGGAGCCACCCCAGACTATCAACTTCAATGCCGCAAAGGCCAAACTGCTTGCCGACCAGGCAGCAAGCTTGGCGGAAGTTGTTGTCAAAACCCTGCTCGCCGCCGAGTCGAAGGGTATCAAGTCGAAGCCCCTCAAACACTTCTGGCTGGCACCGGCCCACCGGGAATTCCTGCTGGCCCTCCCCGGCATCTCGAAGTTCATGAAGTCCAAGCTGCGAAAAAAGCAGGCTTCCTTCACCTATGCGTCGGTGGCAGGCATGACGATGGCAGTCGCGGAAGCACTGACGGAAGGTGAGCCGCAAACGCAAGTAGCAGCCATACTCGTCGCCCGGCACCTCTTAGAACGGCTCGATGAGGGGATTGCTGGCTCCGTCAAACCAAAAGCCAAAAAGGTCAAGGAGCCGACGACCAAGGCCGACCCCAGCACGATCTACGAGTTCAAGATCACTTTGTTGGGCTCACAGCCGCCGATCTGGCGACGGATTCAGGTCACGGACTGTACCCTGGACAAGCTACACGAGCATATCCAGACCGCGATGGGGTGGACCAACTCTCATCTGCACGATTTCGAGATCAACGGCGAACGGTACGGCGACCCCGAGCTACTCGACGACGGATTTGCAGATTTCAAGTGCGTTGATTCGACCCGCACAAAGACCAGCAGTATCCTCCCCAAGTCTGGCAAGCGATTCAGCTTCACCTACGAATATGACTTCGGCGACGGCTGGGAACACGACGTTCTATTCGAAGGCTGCCCGAAGAAAGAGCCCGGCCAGAAATACCCTCTGTGCCTGGAAGGGGAGCGAGCCTGCCCACCTGAGGATTGCGGCGGGATTGGCGGCTTCTACGAGTTTCTGGAGGCACTGGCCGACCCCAAGCACGAAGAACACGACAACATGCGGGAGTGGATCGGCGGTTCGTTCGATCCCGAGAAATTCGATGCCAAGCGGACGACC
>CAYHRX010000094.1:0-9541 GCA_964359075.1 uncultured Chitinophagales bacterium | reverse complement strand
TTGATACAATCGATGCCGCACTGTACGACTTTGCCGTTGGTGACCTGGATGGAAATGGGAGTCACGAGGTTGCGGCGCTTGGGGTCGATGGGTGGGCTCCTGCGTTGCCTTTCATCGTATTCGTTGATACAAGTCAGGGAAACCACCCCTGGGGTCATCACAACATCACACATAGCTTTCATACGGGAAGTTACGTCGGGCACACTTCATCGATCGTGATGGGTCGGTTCACTGGAGGTTCGCTCAATGACATCATTACTACGGGCGGAGACGACGACGAATGCATCCTTCTGAGAAACCAAGGTAACCGGAACTTCACTGCCGAACCAATTGCTGCCAATTCCACAGTCGGCCTTTCGGCGATGGACTACGACAATGATAGTGATCTTGATTTCGTCACAATAAACTGGGACCTCCAGAGCGATGGAGTGTCTGTCTTCCTCAACGACGGGACCGGCCATTTCACGCAGGAGTTCAACTGCTTCCAGAATTTTGGAAGCGGCAGGCCGTATGGTGTTGTTGCCTCCGATTTCGATCTTGATGGAAGGACTGACCTTGCCATTGCTGCGACAAGAATTGGTGGTTATGACTCATTGTTCGTGCTCTACAATTTCGGCAACATTACGGGGATAGGCAGCGATCCACCGTTGCTGACGCCAACAACGTTTTCGCTCTCGCAGAACTACCCCAACCCGTTCAATCCAACGACGCGCATTGAGTACACGCTGCCCGCACAGAGTCATGTTTCGATCAAGATATACAACCTTCTCGGGCAGGAAGTTGCCTCGCTTGTGGACGGAGAAGAACTGAGCGGACACCATGCGGTTGAATGGAATGGAAGATCGACGAGCGGATTCCCTGTGAGTAGCGGTGTATACTTTTACAGGGTTGACGCTCGACAAAAAGGTGGTGATCTTCAGTTCACGAGCGTGAAGAGAATGGTGTTGATAAAGTAAAATGAGGAAGCTGGCCGTACCACAGAACCCATCATCCACAAATAGCCGGAGGTACCCATGAAACAGATTCTTGTCCTTCTCACATGCGCATCGTTGTTGGCGTGCTCGGTTGATACACCGGGAACCATGCCGTCGGATGGAGGCGATCCTTCACTCGTGTCGTTGCAGAAGCCCGTGCCGTTCAGGGCAACACTCAGCGGCGGAGGTCTACCCCCCGTACCAAGCGCATCGTGCAACGGATTGCTTCTAACCGAGCTTGCGGGCGAAGGGATTGCCACGCATCTGGGTCGCTTCACGGCAGTCCAGCATCACTGCCTCAACCCTGCCACGTTCACATTCGGGAACGGTGTGCTTGAGTACACCGCCGCGAACGGCCACAAGGTGTTCGGGACTTACTCTGGCTTCTTGTCACCCACTCCAAATCCCGTCATCGCAGAGATCACTGGGGCGTGGGAGTTCGCGGGCGGGACCGGCAGGTTTGCCAGTGCGACCGGCAGCGGAGCTGCATCGGGACAGTTGGACGTGACAACGGGGAATTTTAGCCTCACACTTGATGGAAGCATCTCGTATTGATCGCTCAAGCACACGACAGAGGCAAGGCAAGAGACGCAACACTGATGAGTGAGTTAAAGGCACTGGGTAGGTACCCTGTGGAATGGAATGCGAGAGGCTTTGCCAGCGGCGTGTACTTTTACAAAGTTGAGGCGAGACAAAACGGCGGTCAGCTACAGTTCACCAGCGTGAAGAAAATGCTATTGCTCAAATAGCCCGTTACTACCCTTCCTCTTCTTTGAAGGCATCCGTCTTGTTGCAACGGATGCCTTTTTCTTTGCTTGAGTTTGTCCTGAATCCTGTGTAGGTTAACGCAACCATTGTTCTTCGAGACAACATTTCGCACGATCTTTTCGAAAGGAAGGATGCCCCATTGTGAGACGATTGTACTTTGTTATGATGTTCCTGCTTTGTGCTAGTGCGATTGAAGCCCAACCGCTCCATCGTATCGATCCGAATCTTGCCAAGACGTTGGAGCAGCTTGGTGATGATGGGCTCGCGCAGGTGATCATCGTTATGGCGGATCAGGTGGATGTGAATGGCATGGGGCAGGCTTTTGGTAGTGTGCACGCGTCAAAGGATGTCAGGCATTACCGGGTTGTAACAGCGCTGCAAGAGAAAGCCTCTGCGACACAGAGACCGATATTACAGTACCTTGCAGATCAACAGGGCGCAGGTGCGGTGGAACGCTTCGAGCCCATGTGGATTGTAAACATGGTCTTCGCCGCGGCGACAAAGCGGACAATACTTGATCTGGCAACAAGGGATGATGTGGGGATGATCTATGAAGACGGACTGCTTGAGTTGGACAGGCCTGTTGATTCTGCGCCCAGTCTATCGCAGCCGGGGGCGGCGGAGCCAAACCTCCGGGCCATCAACGCGCACAGGTTGTGGCAGCTTGGGTATACGGGTCAGGGGACGATTGTGATGAACATAGATACGGGCGTGAACGGCGCCCATCCCGGACTTGCGCGCCGCTGGCGTGGTAACCAGCCTGGCGTGCCGTGGTATCATGCCTGGTACGACCAGAAGGTTCCTCCGTCACCCGTCCCTGTTGATTATGGCTCCACGAAACATGGCTCACATACGATGGGCATCATGGCCGGTCTCGATTCAGCTACTGCCGACACGTTCGGCATTGCCGTCAGCGCGCTCTGGATCGCCTCGCCAACCATTGACGTCGGGTTCAGCCCTCACACGAGTTATACCCTGCGCGCTTTCCAGTGGGCTGCCGATCCCGACAGCAACCCATCCACATCCAACGATGTCCCTGATGTCATCTCGAACTCCTACCAGGATCCGAATGTGAGCAGCACGCAATGCAACGGCGGTTCGGGGTACTGGGCGGCGGTGGATGCTCTCGAGGCGATGGGAACTGCGGTTGTGTGGTCTGCCGGCAATGCCGGTTCAGGCGCCCAGACTATCACTCCACCCAAAAACCGCATCAGCTCTGATGTAAATTTCTTTGCTGTCGGCAATCTCAATACGTCAACCCTACCGCCTTGGACGATATCAAGCTCAAGCAGTCGGGGGCCTTCCTCGTGCGATGGTGTGACGTTCAAGCCCGAAGTCTGCGCGCCGGGGACAAGCATCCGCTCATCTCTTGCCGGTAACACGTACGGACTTCTCTCCGGTACATCAATGGCGTCACCGCATGTTGCCGGAGCGATTGCGGTGCTAAGGAGTGCCAACCCCGCCTTTACAGGGTCGGAGTTGAAAGAAGTGCTCTATAATACTGCAGTCGATTATGGAACACCGGGTGAAGACAATGTCTACGGCAAGGGTCTTATCGATATGTGGGCGGCGTTCCAACAGATCTCGGTTGCCCACTCGCGCATTGAGGGAACCGTGCGGGCGGCCGGTACGAATGATACATTGGCCGGCGTTGTTGTGGAGAACCTGACGACCGGCGTATCGGTGACGACAGGTGCGAATGGCTTCTTCCGGTTCGTTCTCCAAGATACCGGTACGTACCGTGTTCGCTTCATCAAGCTTGGCTATGCAACCAGACTCGACACTGTGCGAGCCCCGGACGATTCCACCACGTATACCGTCAATCCGTTGCTGACCCGATTGCCCACACCCGCGATCAGTGTCCTGCCAACATTATTTGCGTTTAATTTGTCGCGGGGGGATAGTGCGAATGCGTTGCTCACTGTCAGGAACAACGGTCCATTGCCGAGCCAGCTTGCATATCGGCTGAGTATTAGCGGTGGAACCGGCGGGTTGAAGGAGGACACCGTTGGCACAGTGGGGACTGCCTTTAGCGGCGGTGCTCGTTTTAGAGGGAACATCTATGTCGCAGCAGTGAGGGCGAGCCTGCGGGAGATCAAGTCGTACCACACGATTCCGAGTGCAACGGAGATCCGGTTTGCCGTGTACGAGAACCCGACAGCCACTGGAACATACACTCGCATCTATGATGGCCCACCAATTACCTCCGGTACGGGAGCGCAGTTTTTCAGTTCCGGTCCGGTCAACGTTCAGTTGGATTCAGGGAAGTACTACATGATTGGCATGGGGTGGCAAGGGAGCATATCGTACTACAGTGGCGGTTCGCGACCCGCCCCGGTCGGGTTCGGGCAAGCGCTCTCGGGAGGATCCATCTCATCGTATCCTCCTCCGGCGACGGCGAGCGTGACTGCCACATCTTCGGCATTCTATTTTGGAGCTGTGGCGACAACAAGCGGCAAGTTCATTTCGGTCACGACGATGAACGGCGATACCCTTGGCGGGGGTGAAAGCACGGTGCATACTGTACAAATCAAGACAACATACCTGGAGCCGGGCGCTCACCAGGCACAACTGGTCGTTTCATCCAACGATACGGCTCGGGCAACGGTCCTCGTTCCGGTGACAGTGGACGTGACGACGGATGTGCAGGGGCGAGGAACCGAGGCCGTTCCTGGCGAGTTCGCCTTGCATCAGAATTACCCGAACCCATTCAACCCGGCCACAACCATCCATTTCGACCTGCCATCGCAAGGGCATGTGAAGCTGATCGTCTACGATCTCCTCGGCAGGGAAGTGAGGACGCTCGTGAACAATGAGTTGCCGGCGGGGTACCACAGTGTCGCATTCGATGCATCCCGACAAGTCGGGATGGCGAGTGGTGTGTACTTCTATCGGTTGGCAAGCCAGGGGTATGTGGTAACGAGACGGATGTTGTTGTTGAGATAACGTTGTCTTGTGTTTCTCCGATTTGATGTATAACGTTTGAGTGTGAGGCTCCGGTTCGTACATACCTTCTTCAGAGTAGTTCCGGTCCTTCCTTGGATCCTCTGCGCTATCGCAACGGGACAGCCGCTTGCGCTGCGCTTCGAGCATCTCTCGCTCAAGCAGGGTCTCTCCCAGTCGGTGGTGAATGCAATTGCGCAGGACAGACATGGCTACATGTGGTTTGCCACGCAGGATGGCCTCAACCGGTACGATGGGTACAACTTCAGAGTCTACCGCCATGACTCAGCCGATTCAACGTCTCTCTCAGATAACTATATCTGGAGACTGGTATGCGGACGCAAAGGTGATCTTTGGGTTGGCACGTTCAAAGGTGGATTGAACAGATACAACCCGGCATCTGAAGACTTCACTTCCCACCAACACGACCCTGCTGATTCATCTAGCCTGAGCAACAACAACGTAACCGCAATTTATGAAGATCGCCGAGGGACTCTGTGGGTGGGGACTTGGTTCGGGGGACTGAACCGCCTTGAGGTGTCATCATCAAAGGGGAAGTTTGTTCACTATCGCCGTGATCCAGGCGATGTACGCAGTCTGAGCGATGATCGCGTTGCAGCCATCCTTGAAGACTCCCACGGCGATCTGTGGGTTGGCACGTGGAATGGCCTGAACAAACTGGACCGAGCCACGGGGCGGTTCGCACGATACTCCCGCCGGGAGGGCGACTCGCAGAGCCTGAGCAGCAACATGATCTGGTCGATGTGTGAAGACAACAATGGGCGGCTGTGGATTGCTACGTGGGGAGGCGGACTGAGCTGCTACGATCGCTCCACCGACAAGTTCGTCAACTATCTTCATGATCCACGGCGCAGTACAAGTGTGGGCAGCAATTTACTCCGATCTGTCTATGTTGATAGCCGAGGGACGCTGTGGGTTGGCACCTATGATGCCGGGGTGAACCGGTTTGACTCCGAACAACAGAGATTCGAAAGGATCGTCAACATCGCCGGCAATCCACAGAGTCTTCCTCATGACGAAGTCCAGTCAATCTTCGAAGACAACACAGGAACACTCTGGATTGGTACTGCCTCCGGCGTAGCGCACTATGACCGGAAGCGTGAGAAATTCCCCCTCATGATCGCAAGGCCAGGCGTCAGGGGGAGCGTTCCACAACACAGCACGCGGTGCTTGCACGTCGACCGGCAAGGTGGGTTGTGGGCTGGAACGATGGGAGGAGGGCTGAGCTACCTCGCCTCAGGTTCACCCCGGTTTGTACAGTACCAGCACGATCGTACCAATCCCGGATCGATTAGTAGCGACCTCATCGTTTGCGTGTATGAACAGAGCAACGGCGATATATGGGTGGGAACCCGCGGCGGCGGACTGAACCGGCTGGACCGGAAGACGCATCGCTTCACTCGCTACAGGAACGATCCTCGGAACCCGCACAGTCTTTCTCTGGATGACGTTGCCTCGATCTGTGAAACTCACGATGGGTCTCTGTGGGTTGGCACGAATGGCGGTGGACTGGAACGGTTTGATTCGAAGACGCAACGGTTTATTCACTACCGGTATCAACCGGGCGACACCACCTCGATCAGCGGCAACTCCATCTGGTCGCTCCACGAAGACAGTAAGGGCAACCTCTGGGCCGGTACGTGGGGTGCAGACTTGTGTCGATTCGACCGTTCAAAGAACCAGTTCATCAGATATCGACATAGTCCGCGTGATCCTGCAACCATCAGCGGAAACACCGTGGTGTGTATGGCGGAGGATCAACTCGGCAACATCTGGGTGGGGACGACCGATGGACTCAGTCGGTACGACTACGCAAGCAATCGGTTCACTCGGTACTCGGAGAAGGATGGCCTGTCCAACAATTCTGTGAGCGGCGTTGTTGTGGATCGAAAGAACAATGTTTGGGTCAGCACGAACAAGGGTCTCTCACGACTTGACCCACGCACGGGGTCATTCAGGAACTACGACGTGTCGTACGGTTTGCAGGGAGACGAATTTGACCAGGGTGCTTATGCAAAGGGACGCGATGGGACTTTGTACTTCGGGGGATTGGGCGGGATCAACGCGTTTGACCCTGACAGCATTGTGGACAACCCATTCGTTCCGCCTGTTGTCATCACAAGCCTGAAAGTGCTTGAGTCACCGATGCGGTTCAGTCAGAACTCCATTACCCTCTCCCACGAAGAGAACTACTTCTCATTTGAGTACGCCGCACTGAGCTACACAGCCCCCCACAAGAACCGGTACGCCTACACGCTGAAAGGTTTCGATCGGGATTGGATCAATGCCGAAACTCGGCGTTATGCAAGCTACACGCACCTGGATCCGGGGGAGTATGTCTTCCGTGTGAAGGGAACGAACAACGACGGTGTCTGGAATGAGGAGGGCGCTGCCGTGCACATCACCATCATCCCGCCGTACTGGAAGACGTGGTGGTTTAGAGTGTTGGCGGTTGCCATGATGGGAGGAATTGCCTTTTCATTCTTCCGGTATCGTCTCAACAAGCTGCTGGAGGTTGAGCGCACGCGCAACCGCATTGCCCGCGACCTGCACGATGAAGTCAGTGCCACGCTAAGCGGCATCAACTACTTTGCGCGGGCGATCTCGAGCGATTCCGGGAACAAGGTAACGCCAGGTTCTCAGAAATTCCTCGCCTTGATTCACGAAAGCGCAACTGAAGTACAGGAGTCGATGAGTGACATCATCTGGTCAATCAATCCGGAGAACGACGACTGGGAGCGGGTGCTGGCAAAACTCCGGAGGTATGCTTCCGACTTGTTCGACAGTAAAGCGATTCGATACAGCATTAAAATGCCACCGGTCGTGCCCTCCAAACCATTGGCGATGGAACGCCGGCGTCACTTCTGGCTCATTTATAAAGAGATGGTGACAAACATCGCCAGACACTCAGCCTGTTCAGAAGCCAGCATTGCGATCACGTCGGATCAAAGCGGGAAGTGGCGCCTTATTGTCGCCGATAACGGCAAGGGCTTCAATCCGGAGAAGCCCACGGATCGCAACGGCAACAAGAATATCCACACTCGGGCTGAAGCGATGGGAGCGTCGGTGCTTCTGCAGACTGCACCGGGGAAGGGGACACGCTGGGAGTTGACATTCACTTTGTAACTCAGACCGCATACGTATGCAGTGTGTCTGCGACGGTTTCTGCGTAGCATGCAGCCATGGATGATCAGAGCACGAATCACATGACTGTTTCGATAGTGGAGGACAACCGCTTCATCCGTGCAGGATGGGAAGCGGCGTTGCGTGCCGCCCCCAGTTTTGACGTGTTGGGATCGTATGGCAGCTGCGAGGAGGCACTTCAGAGCCCTACGCTGGATGACTCCGACGTGATACTCATGGACATCGGTCTCCCGGGAATGTCGGGCATCGAAGGTGTCAAGCGAATCAAAGAACGAAAGCCGACCGCCACAATCGTCATGTGCACAGTCCATGACGATGACAAGAATGTGTTTGATGCGATCTGTGCTGGTGCTGTTGGGTACTTGCTCAAGAAAACTCCGCCCGACGAACTGGTGAAGTCACTCCGGGACGCTGCGACGGGTGGCTCACCAATGACGCCGAACATCGCACGGAGTGTGATAGCGTCGTTTCAGAAGCCGACGAAGGTTGTTCATCAGGACGATACGCTGACAGACCGAGAGCGGGAAGTGCTCGATCAGATGGTACAGGGGAAATCCTACGCTGCCATTGCCCGTGATCTCTTTCTCTCCATCGATGGCATCCGCTACCACATCCGCCATATTTACGAGAAGCTTCAGGTGCACTCCCGCGCCGAAGCGGTCTCCTTCGGTCTGAAAAGCAGGCTCATCCAGCCGCCTCGATAATCCCTTCTCGGGCATCACCTCATAGAACCGCATACCCATGTAGTGCAGTTGCTTCTTGAGAAACCGATCTTTCGACAGATCACTATTCTCCATCATCCTTTGAAGGAGCTCGATGAAACTCATTATCAACACCTTGCAGATGTGGCTAGTGCTCTCGTTAGCCCTCATCCTCTGTGCGTCTACTCCTTTGTCCATTGCACAGGTTACACAGCAATGGGTCGCCAGATACAACGGGCCGGGTAACAACTTCGAGTATGCATATTCTGTCGCAGTCGACGATTCAGGTAATGTTTATGTAACAGGCAGTAGTCCTGGAAGCGGAACAGCGATTGACTATGCAACAATCAAATACAACTCTGCAGGTGTTCAACAATGGGCTGCAAGGTATAACGGACCGGGAAATGCGAATGATGAAGCAAGGTCTATTGCAGTTGACGATTCGGGCAATGTGTATGTAACAGGCAATAGTCCTGGAAGCGGAACAGGAGTTGACTACGCGACAATCAAGTATAATCTCTTGGGCGTGCAACAGTGGGTTTCGAGATATAACGGACCAGTAAGCGCTTCTGATTTTAGCCGCTCAATTGCAGTTGACCAATTAGGCAATGTATATGTATCCGGATATAGCGAAGGGGGGCAAACAGGTTCCGATATTGCAACAATCAAGTATAACTCTGCAGGAGACTCCGTGTGGGTTCGAAGATATGACGCAGGAACAGGGACCAGCAGTCAGGATGCGGCATATGCCCTTGCAATCGACACACTTGGCAATGTCTATGTGACGGGCACAGGCTATTCTCCTACGACGGTTAGTCAAGACTATGTGACTATCAAGTATGGTTCCGGAGGAGTTCGATTGTGGACCGCACTATACAGCGGGCCCCGAAACAACTATGACGAAGCACGTAGCATTAAAGTTGATGGCAGCGGGAATGTGTACGTTACGGGAAGAAGTGGAGACAGCACGAACGTCTATGATTACGCTAC
>CAYHRX010000093.1:0-9631 GCA_964359075.1 uncultured Chitinophagales bacterium | reverse complement strand
TTCAACTCAAGCAATCCTTTGTCTCCCCCGACTGTCGATCTCTCTCTCCCCGGTGCAAACACGTTCCGATTCCTTGCAGGACTCAAGCTGCAGTTGGCGTTCCTCCGCATCTTTGCGAATGCCAACCTTGGTAGCGTAACAAACTTCGCTGGCGGAATCGGCTTTGGTGGTTAGGTAACGTCTACTCCCCAAAGTAAACTCATAAACCTCAATAGGAGTTCGATATGAAAAGGTTACTTGTGCTTTCGGTTGTAATTCTCTCTCTTCTCTCGACAATGGGCTTCAGTTGCCTTGTCGACAACGCTGTGGTATCTTTGGATTTGATGTTTTCAGATTGCCACGACATTAATGCCGGACCAAACCAAAACTTTGGCGGATACGCTGACATCAAGCCAGACAGTCTGCTGGGCGAATTCAAGGACAAGGTGAAGGATGCCCGTCCCTTTGACATCCGGGTGAAGGCAACCGGTGCATTTAGTGGAAACGTTGTCAACGGTGTCGCGACAATCAATGGCATACGCATACTAAGATATGCTGGTACGTGGGCAAACTTCGGCACTCCACAGTCATTGCTCGGACGCTCACCGTATATCACACCGGACCCACTTGGGGTCGCCGAATTGGTCCGGGTTCTGAAGAGTCCCGCCCCCCGCGCTCCTGTTCGCCTTGAATCATCAGGCACACTAACGGGCGGAGGAGTGCCCCCGGTTCCCGCGGGTTTGGGTCTCTGCATCGAGGTGTATGTTCAGGCCGATGCTGTAGCTATCGAGAGCTAAATCGGAACACTCTAGCGCAGCAAGCAGACCTTGTTCAATTTCTGACTTGGCGCGTTACTCGGCCTCTGCTATCACTAGCAGAGGCTTTTTGTTTCACTTAGCTTGATTGCCTTCCTCGTCTTTCGTAGATTTGAGCAGCATGAGCCCAACCAACCTACTAGGTCTCACACAAGAAGAGCTTGCCGACTTTGCCGAGCAACTCGGAGGGTCCCGCTACCGTGGCAAGCAACTGTTTCAATGGATATATGGGAAAGGCATTACCAACTTCAGCCGGATGACCGACCTCGGCAAGTCGTTTCGTGAACACCTGCACGGAGCAGCAACGATCACCGGCCTCACGCTCGTCGTTCAACAGCATTCCAAGGACGACAATACCACCAAATACCTCTTCGCGTTGTCGGATGGTCCAAGAATTGAAAGCGTCCTCATCCCGCCTGCCTCCGCATTCAGAGGCAAAGAAGCCGCCAACGAGGACGAGCAGAAGCGCCTGACGCTCTGTGTCTCGACGCAGGTCGGGTGTCCGTTGGACTGCAAGTTCTGCGCAACCGCAACAATGGGATACACGAGAAACCTGACCACCGGTGAAATAGTTGATCAGGTTCTTCAAGCAAAGAGGATTTCGGGGAAGAAGATCACGAACCTTGTGTTCATGGGCATGGGCGAACCCATGATGAACTACGACAACGTGATGAACGCCGTGGAGATTATCACCACCGGCATTGGTATCGCGGCACGACGCATCACCATCTCCACCGCCGGCTGGGCCGACAAGATTCAACAGATGGGCGACGAACGCCGCAGGGTGAAGCTCGCCATCTCACTGCATAGCGCCGACAATGACACCCGCACGAAGCTCATGCCCATCAACAAGAGGTTTGATCTCGGCGCATTGATGTCAGCCCTCGAGCACTACTACGCCAGGACCAAAATGCGTGTCACGTACGAGTACATCTTCTTTGATGGGGTGAACGACTCTGATCTTGACGTGGCCCGGCTTATCAAACTCGCCAGGCGCGTGCCGTGCAAGATCAACGTTATCCCGTTCCACTCCATCAGATTCACAGCGCCCACCGGCTTCTCAGCAAAGCTGCGACCGTCGCCGCGGATGGAACACCTCGTCGAGAAGCTCCGCGGCGCCGACCTCAGTGTCTTTGTCCGCAGCAGTGCCGGCGAAGATATTGACGCTGCGTGTGGACAACTCGCCGTGAAAACCGAGCGCACTCACCGGCCACGCGTATCCGACGAGGGTGTTCGAGCAGAATCCACCGTGCTTGCGTCGGCGTTGCACACCCATCTCCCTATCACCAGTCGGTGACTGACCGATGACCCTCCGCCCTGGCGGCTCTCTTATCCTGCTCATCATATGTATGCTGCTTTGTGCTGAGGCCGGCCACGCCTTCCGAGAGCGTGAGCGCACCTACGATGTCCTCCACTACTCAATCAACATTGCTGTGGATCAGAAGCAGAAGAGCGTGTCAGGCACGGTGGCGATGAGGCTTGTGCCACTGAACCAGACCCCTGCACTTGAGATTGATGCTGCCGAGATGGAAATCGGGCAGGTAACGTTTGCAAGCTCCACCGTCCCGTTGCAACATACGGTGAAGGGTGAGAAGCTGCTCGTAGTACTGCCGCGCACGATGAAGGCATTGGACACACTGACCATCACCATCCATTACTCATGTTCACCGCGCAACGGACTGTACTTCTTTGAGCCTGATTCCGCGTACCCGAGCAGGCCGTTCCAGGTCTGGTCGCAGGGGGAAAATGAAGACAACCACTTCTGGTTCCCGTGCTACGATTACCCGAATGACAAGGCTACTGTTGACATGGTCGTGACGGTGAGTGATCCGCTTCTCGCGATTTCCAACGGCGCACTGATCGAAGTAACACATCACCCAGAATCGAAGACCACAACCTACCATTGGTTCCAGGCAAAACCCATTTCATCATATCTCATTTCTCTGGTAGTCGGAGACTACGTCAAGCTTGAAGATCGGTACAAGAGCATCCCTGTTGAGTATTATGTCTATCCGGGCCAGAGGCAGGATGCGATGCGGTCGTTCTCGAAGACAGTAGATATGATGAAGTTTTTCTCCGAGAAGATCGGTTTCGACTACCCATGGCAGAAGTATGCGCAGACCGTTGTGAATGAGTTTACCTACGGCGGGATGGAGAACGCAAGCGCCACCACACTCACGGACAAGACCATCCACACTGCGCGTGCACACCTCGATGTTTCCAGCGACAACCTTGTGGCACATGAACTCGCCCACCAGTGGTTTGGCGACTTGTTAACGTGCCGGAATTGGGCGCACTCATGGTTAAATGAGGGCTTCGCCACGTATTTCCAGTCTCTCTACGTCGAGCACGACAAGGGATGGGATGAATACCAGTATGACATTCTGGAAAAACAGAGGAGTGTTCTTGAGTCCGATACCGGCATAGATCGCCGCCCAACAGTGACGGACAAGTATCATGATCCATACGATGTCTTCGACAACCGTATCTATGCCCGGGGTGCGTCGGTTCTCCACATGCTGCGTGGCATTCTTGGCGAGCAGAAGTTCTGGGCAGGCATCAGGCATTATGTTGATCTTCACCAATATGATGTTGTCGCCACAGATGACTTCCAGAAGGCAATGGAAGAAGCTTCAGGAGTCAGGCTCGATATCTTCTTCCAACAGTGGCTCTACAAGGCCGGCCACCCCGCCATCGATGTCTCCCATCGCTACGATGCTGATGCGAAGAAACTCTACCTTACTGTCCGCCAGACACAACAGGTAGACTCGCTAACGCCGCTCTACTCGTTTCCAGTTAGGGTAGAGGTGGCCACGAAAGCCGGAACGCGCATACACAATATCAACATCGAAGCCCGAACCAGGCAAACATTCGAGCTTCCTATTGATGAACCGCCACTCAATGTTGTGTTCGATAAGGGCGGCTGGATCCTGAAGGCACTTGTGCACGACAAGCCGCTCGAGGAATTCCTCTACCAGCTCCGCCATGGAGATGTTAGAGATCGTATTCATGCGGTGGCCGGTTTGGAAAGAACGCTAGACCGGGCCAACGTTCGTGATGCCCTGGCAGCCACCATTGCAGGCGACCCGATGTGGGGAGTCCGGAAGCGGGCAGTTGAGACGGTTGCACGGTTAGGGGATCGAGCGGCACTCACACTTTTGCAGCCTGCGCTGTTTGACAATGACGCGCGGGTTCGTACGGCTGCCGTCGAGAGCCTGAAGATGGTTGAATCGAATGAAACAGTCCGCACACTGCAACACATCCTGGAGAACGATTCGAGCTTTGCTGTTGCTGCACAGGCAATTCAATCGCTTGTCGCCATTGATCCGGAAAACGGAGTTGCGTACTGCGAGCGTGGATTGAAGCTCGATTCTCACAATGATGTGATTAGAGCGGGCGCTGCGAAAGCACTGGGGACTCTGAGAACGGATGCTGCAATGGAACGTCTGCGTTCCCTGACCACCTACGGTCACTCGCTGGAGGTGCGTCAGGCCGCCATTGAAGCGCTCGCCGACAACTGGAGAGACAAGGAGGAGATTCGGTTGCTGATCGAAGGATTGACAACTGACCGGATGGAGCGCGTCCAGCGCAAGGCGATCGAGAAACTTGGCGCCATGGCGAGCCCAAAGTCCCGCGCCGTGCTGAACAGTGTGCTCAAGAACAGTACAGATGTCATTCTTCGCCGTGAGGCACGTATCGCGTTATCGAAGATCGAACGCGCCGGATAGCTCCAAGCGTATATCATCACCATGACGAGGTACACGCAATGCGATTGATATTATTCGGACCACCCGGTGTGGGCAAGGGGACACAGGCAAAGCTGCTGGCTGAAGAGTTCGGCGTCGGGCATATTTCCACCGGCGACATGCTGCGGGCCGCCGTTACTGCCGGTACGGAGCTTGGGAAGAAGGCGAAGGCCATCATGCACGCGGGACATCTGGTTCCTGACGATGTCATGATCGCTATCGTGCGTGAGGTTCTCTCAACACCGGAGAACAAACATGGCTTTATCCTCGACGGCTTCCCCCGAACTCTTGCTCAGGCAAAAGCACTCTCAAAGATCCTTGATGATCTGAAGATCAATGACTACAAGGTCGTTAACTTTGAGCTTGATGATGACGACATCGTCCGCCGCCTGAGCAACCGGCTGGTGTGCAGACAAGATGGGAAGATCTTCAATGCCGACCTTGATGGGGTGACACTGGGAACGCCTTGCCCGTCTTGCGGCGGCGAGCTGTACCAGCGTGATGACGACAAGGAGGAAACTGTCCGCAAGCGGCTGAAGGTGTACCATACGACCACGGCACCGGTGATTGAATACTACAAGGCTGGAGGTGTCGTAGTGAATATCGATGGCAACAGCTCGGTGGACGTGGTGAACCGTGAGATAAAGATGATGGTGTGAATGTCTGCTGTTAGACGTCCGTTGATCATCGCGCACCGCGGCGCTTCAGGTTCAGCGCCGGAGAACACGATCGCCGCGTTCCACAAGGCCGTCCTTGCCGGGGCAAATATGATTGAGCTGGATGTGCGACTCACGAAGGACTTCCACATTGTTGTGCACCACGACCGAAACGTCAGACGCACTACGAGCGGCAAAGGCAACATCTGGAACCTCACTTTGCAGCAACTGCGGGCGCTTGATGCAGGCTCCTGGTTTGACCCGAGGTTCCACCGTGAACGTATCCCGACACTCCGCGAGGTTATGGAGTTCCTCCTCCCCACCAACGTCAACCTCAACATCGAAGTCAAAACTGACGGCGACCCGCGCAAGCACACACACTTTGAGGAATGCCTCATCTTGATTATCATGGAGAAGAAATTCGAGGAGCGTGCGCTTGTTTCGTCGTTCGACCATAAGTTCCTCAAACGCATACGCGAGCTGTTCCCCCAGATTGCGACCGGCGCTCTCTACCATCCTGTGCGCGATGTGCGGAAGAAGCCCTCAACACTCTGCACTGGGATTGGAGCGAGCGCATTCATCTGCAGCCGCACACAGTTGCGCCGCCGGATGATTCATGATGCCCACACCCACAGGCTGACGGTTGCCTGCTACGGAGTGAACGTTCCCCAGCACTTCGACAAAGTGTTAACCCTCGGCGTTGATGCGGTGGTAACGGATTGGCCGGAGAAGATGATCGGGCGATTGACTGACTCTCGATATTTCTCCCGCTCACAGCACAGCATCCATCACTTATGAGATCGAGACTAGCTCTTACTGCTCTGCATTCATCGCTCAGTGTTGCATTGTTCATTGTGTTCGGCTGCGGCAAAGAGCCGACCCCCGAAGAGAAGCATGCCGATAGCACGCTTGTCCTCGCAAAGGCACAACTGGATAAGGGAAAGTACCGCGAAGGGCGGCATCTCCTCCACTCCGCCCTTGCACTCGACCTGAAGCTCAACCGAACCCAGCAACTTGCCGATGAGTACAGTCTGCTTGGCAGGCTCAGTACACTCTCTGCCGACTTTGACAGTGCTATTACGTACCTCAACAAAGCCATCGAGCAGTACAAGTCTCTTACCGACCGGAGCAATGCGCGGGCGCTGCTCCTCGAGATCGCATCACTACATCGACAGATGAGCGAAGAACGCGTTGCATACAATATGTACACGGAAGCACTGCGGCTTGCCAATGTTTTTCATGATGCGGAAGGCATGCGCGATATCCAGTTTGCCATGCTCCCCGCATGCAGGGCGGTGGATGACAACGAGCTGCACGCTGCGACAATCAACAATTTGCTCAAGAGCTACACCGATGCGGGAAAGCAAGCGCGTGCTCACTACGAATCTGCCCTCGCTTCTCTCCACCGTATGGAATACACTCAGGCGGTCGAGCCGCTCCTCCGGGCACTGACTCTTGCGGGACAGGCGCACGACTCGCTCTTCATCATCAACATCCTCTCAACACTTGCCGCCACGTACGACCTTACCGACAACATACAGCAGGCATTTGAGACGTACACCGACGCACTGACACGGTCGGACCGCACTCGGGGGGCGCAGGACCTGAGGCTGGAGATGCTCATGCGAGTTGGCAACATCTATCTCCGCAACATCCAACCAACGGATGCTGCGCCTTTTTACCGTGCGGCTCTCAACTCCGCCATCAAAATGAAGAACAAGCTCGCAGAGGGCTACTGCTTCATCCAGCTCGGCCATTGCGCCTTGAGCGAGGGACTTACTGAAGATGCCGTGAAGAGTATGCAATCGGCGCTCGACCTCTTCACCGGACTCAGATACAGTCCCGGTATCGCATACTCCAATCTGAGTTTAGGCATGGCCTACCAGCGCGCCGGACGTCTCAACGATGCGGCCACATTCTTCAAGACTGCGCTTGGGCACAAGGAACAGGAAGCAGCCCATCCGGGCCATCGTGATGTCTACGTCGAGTGTGAATACGTGACCGCGCACCACAAATCCTACTACGACCCTCTCATCGAGCTCCTTCTGCAGCTTGGCCGGAGCGATGACGCCTTCTGGTACGCAGAGCGAAAGAGCGAGCAGACACTCTTCCGCGATCTCATTTCACTCGAAGTCCGGACGCAGAATGTCGCGGTGAACATGCTGTTCACAGCATTGCGCCATGCCCACGCTCTGCATATCGGCGCGGAACGCCAGCTTAGGAAAATGCTGGTGCACGGTCCGGATGACGAGACGTTGCGAGAGAGCATCGTGGCTCAAATGAAAAAGGCCAATGCGGCGTTCCAGCAATCAGCATCCAATATCTTGAGAGCAAATCCCCGTTGGGAACCAGCCGTGCAATTCAACGGAAGAACAATCGCCGAGGTTCAGCGGCTGCTCTCCCCGGGGACCGTTATAGTGAAGCACATCCCCACAAGTCGCTCACTCTACGTATTCGCGATCTCGAATTCAAGATCAACGGTACAGCTTGCCGCCGTTGAGCGGAAACAACTCTCAGCGCTAACAACTGAGTTTCTCGGCATCCTCAGACAGCAGGAAGCGCTTGCCGATTCACCGGCAGTGCTGAAGAAGTCGCTTGATCTGCGTGTACAGGAGCTTTCAACCGCACTGTACGCCGCGCTGGTTCGCCCGGTAGAAGCCGATCTTGCCGGCGCGAGCAACGTCATCATTGAGCCGGGGCGTGAGCTTGTGTCGGTTCCAGTCCATGCGCTACGCAAAGGTGGTTCATGGACAACCTACTGCGTTGAGCAATTTCCGATCAGCTACGTTCCCTCACTATCGCTGTTGAAAAACACCAATACACCATCGCCCGCGGTCCACGACATCGTCGGGCTGGGCCATCCGGGAGAGACTGGGTGGGACGTCGAATACGAGTTGCGCGACATCCGCGCATTCTACAAAGAGGCGCGGTTATTCTTTGGACACCTGGCGTCACTCGCGACGCTGCAGAGAGAACATGCCGACGTCCTCCACCTTGCGCTCGATCTGCACCAGCAGAAAGGCACACCGGAGAATGCGTACGTTTTGTTATCAGACGGGAAGATGCCTGGTACGATAAAGAAGATATTGTGGGGTGAGTTGTTCACCATTCCACCATCCCCAAGTGTCATCGTTTCTCACCTTCACGCCGACAGGATTACTGCAGACGGACTTCTCCCTGCAGTGTTCCTTGTAAACGGGAGCTCATCAGTAATCATGAATATGCTTCCCGTCTCACGGAAGGCAAAGAAGATGTTCGGCGAGCTGTTCTACACCGCATTACTTGCAGGCAAGTCAACCGAGAGTGCACTCAGGCAGGCGCAGCTTGAGATGATCAAGAGCCAGGATTTTAACGCGCCGCATATGTGGGCAACATTCGCGCTGTGGGGAAACAGTACAGCGACGCAAAAGTAAAGCCTTGATTCGATTTTGACTTGTGTTCTACCGCCGCCGGATTTTGATGCTCCCCAGTCCAGAGTCGAGACGGATGTTCATCTTGCCGTTAGCCTTGGTATAGTTCTCAGTCTCATACTCATTGTCCGACACCGATTGGAAATCCCGGTCACAGTCGAGGCGTGAGACCCAGCTCTTCTCATAGAACAGTCGGGCGCCAACATTCGGGGGGATAATGATGGTAAGAACGCCCAGTCCGACATCGATATCAACATCCACCTCACCGCTGAGTTTTCCGCCGAAATCGAGCGTGTACGCGCCAACCCCTCCTTGAAACCTGAACCGCTTGAAATTCGCATTGCCCAGATTACGCCCGTTGAACTTACTGACTCCGGATTCGATGCTGAGGTTGTCAATTTCTGTTTTGTTGGGCTCATCGAACGAGA
Source organism: uncultured Chitinophagales bacterium (assembly GCA_964359075.1). Classification (GTDB taxonomy): domain Bacteria; phylum Bacteroidota; class Ignavibacteria; order UBA10030; family UBA6906; genus UBA11986. The sequence goes on along the minus strand of CAYHRX010000093.1, from coordinate 597 downwards.
GGCTGACGTCGCTTGCGCCGGTTGATAGCGTGAAGTCCTTCACTTGCAGGCCGGAGAGATCGAAGTCACCATTGCCAACCCCCAACTCGACATCAAACGAGATAGGGATTGTGTTGCTGAACCGCAGATACCACTTGCCGCCGTTGAAGTCTGAAATCTTGAAGGAGCCCTTCCGTTGTTCATGCTCTTCAGGAGCTTCGCCAAGCGTGATATCCATGTAACCAATGCGGTTGCGGACATCGTAGTCCACGCTCATCATTGGATCACCGCCGTGCTTAGCAACGCCATCAGCAATGAGGATCTTTTCGGGCTCGCCTTTGGATACGTTGAGGCTCCCAAAGGAAGAACTCAGCACAACCTTCAGCTCTTTTTCGGTTGTCCTGCCGATCTCCCGAAAGGGAGTGTCCTCCAGCAGTTCCAGGCTCACAGCCAATGATATCATGAGTATCAGGAGGGCGGCCCCGAGCATTATGATCCAACTCTTTTTCATGTGCAGGTTTGGTTCCACCTACTGTTACGGGTGGGCTCGATGACAGGTTTCATTAGCAGGGTGATGAAAAACTCTTTCACTGGTCATTGCGAGGCGATTTCTGCCGA
>CAYHRX010000092.1:4243-9649 GCA_964359075.1 uncultured Chitinophagales bacterium | reverse complement strand
AGATGTCAAGCCACACTTATACCACGCCCAGAGCAAGCGCCACAGCGATCAGGATAAGAAGGACCGACACAGTTCTTTGAATGCCGGCCATCGTCACCTTCTTCACCAGCCTGTTCCCGACGAAAGCTCCTGTGAATGCAGAGAGTGTTGCGGCGATGAGAAGCGCGGCATTCTCTCCAAGGCCAGCGGATGAGATATGCTCTGCATAGACAGAGAGGCGAGTAACGTCAATCATGCAGGCAATCACAACACCCGTTGCAATGAATGACTCTTTGGAGAGACCCGCTCTCACCAAGCATGCGCTCCTCAGTGCCCCCTGGTGACCCGAGATGCCACCGAAGAATCCGCTCAGCACTCCACCAAGAGGAAGGTATCTTGGATCGATCTGCATCTGTTCGAATACAGGCACAATCTCAACAACCGCAAACACGATCATCAGCAGAGCAATCAGAAGCTTCACCGGCATGACGAAAAAGGTCCACCCAAGAATCTCAATCTGACCGACAGCCGGCAGGTCGGTTACGTAGACAAGCAGTGCTGCTCCGACAAGAGCAGAGACAATCGCCGGCACTCCAAACCGCAGCACGACCTTCCCATCTGCATGCTTGCCGAGAAGGACGAGCTTGAAGATGTTGTTGAGGAAGTGGACAATCGCCGTCATCCCAACAGCCACGTCGGGAGGAAAGAAGAGAATGAACGCGGGAAGAAGGAGCGTTCCGAGTCCGAACCCGGAGAAGAGTGTGAGGCCGGATGCCAGCAAGGCGATTGTGCAAACGATGAGGTACTCCATCTTAGTGCGCCTGGGTCACTCCGTCGCTTTCGCCAGCCACCGGACAAGCGGCATGCAATCATTGAATACGCCAACGACCGTGTCGACGAACTTTTTCCTGTAGCACTCAGATTCGTCCAGCACCTTTCCTGCATAGAATTGCTTGTGCTTCAGGTGCTCGATCATCGGGTGGTCTTTGGGATAGCCGACCGGAGCCTTCTGCAGCTTCTCGCCTTGAATGCCGCCGAATTGCTTCTTGAATCTCCTGCTGTCCACAACTTCAAGGAACTCATCAGGATGGTTCATGATGGATTGGCGGAATGCCTTGAGCTGATCGCTTGTCGGCATGTACACTCCTCCCCCGATGAAAATCTCACCCGGCTCAACGCCCACGTACAGCCCCGGAGCTTCCACCGGTCCCTTCATCCCACGCCAGTTGAAAGAGGCTGCAATGTTTGTCTTGTACGGCGCCTTGTTCTTGCTGAACCGGACATCACGATGAATCCTGAAGATCGACCGCTTTGGATTGAACTCAATCTCAGGGGCAATGTCTCCCATCTTTTCAGAGAGTGACGCGATGAGACACTGCATCGGGAACTTCACGCTCTCGTCGTACATATGCTTGTGCTTCTGAAACCATGGACGGTTGTTATTCTTCTTCAACTTCTTCAGGAAGTCAATCCCTTCCTTTGGAAAGCCCTCGAACGGTGGAAAAAGCATTTCTTCAAGTGGAGCGGTACGCATACGATTCGATCAGTGTTGGTTAAGAGTTAGTGAGAGATCTATTGGCTGCCGTTTGTAAGCGGTGAAATTGTCAACGGTCTTAATCAGGCGGTACTGCTGGAACAACTCCGAGAAGCGTTGGTCCATTGAGTAATAGTCCAGGAAATTGAAACTACTTTTGCCCATCGGGTACCTATCGCCCCCAATATTGTTGAGCAAAAGTTCCGGAGGATTTGTGATGACATCGGTGATGACATCCTCAAAGAACTGCCGCTCCAACGCGCTCATGCTCGATGGATCGTGATACGGGAAGCGGCCATCCTTCTCGTTCAAGACTCCTTCGTAGAAGCCAGGCACAAACCAGAGCTGCGGGTATCGAGAGGACCACGAAACTCCCCCATACACAACGAGAGGAAACTGAGGATCGAGGGCAGTCGACAGAACCAGAATGCTTCTCCCCTGGGCGTGCTGCTTCACGATGGGCAGCAGTGCGGGGACCAAGCCTGGTACGGGACGACGAAATGAATCAACCGCCGGCTTTGCCGCTGCAACCAACATCAGAATCGTGATCAACGTACGAAGGCGTTCCGCCGTGAACCATGCGAATCGCTCAGATGTCTTGCGCACGTCGAACCAGGCATTGAGCGCGATTGCAAGGCTCAAGAGGATGGCAACACGCGCAGGATACGACTGATATCCCCACCCTTTGCGTTGCAGCAACGCAACAAGCAGGAACGCAGTTCCGGCAACAAAGAACAAGAGCGTCGCTCGATTACGCAACAGCCGTGAGCGCTGCATCAGAAGGAACACGACTGCAACCACCCAGAGAACCACCGCCTGCTGGGTGAGCAAAACCCACAGGGTCGCATCGTACACACCGTACACCTGCATGACCGCCGCGCTCACCTGGAAATACTCCGGGAACACCGCCGCCACAAGAGCCCAATAGCATGCAAGCATCACGGCAATCACGACATTCTCCAGCCGCTTCCAACCGTTCCTATTGGGGCCAACGAAGAATACGCAGCCTTCCACAGCCAACCACATGAGGATGAAGTGCGGCTTCAGAGATATCCCGATACCCGCCATGAGGGCAACCATCCATCGCTGACGTCGCGAGATCTGAACGCCGCTCGCCTGAGCAATGGCTCCGAGGAGGTATGGGGTTGCAAGCAACATCATCATATGCTCGCGCTGGCCGAAGCTCGACCCGAGATAGCCAAAATTGCCTGCCGCTACACTCACAAACAGGAACGTGAGAATCAAGAGAATGAACCTCCTGCTCGACGTCGAAAACGACCCGGACAAAAGAACGAGGAGTCTGCTGCATATCACTAGCACGACGGCCACGAGAACGAGCATGAGCCCTTTGAACACGGCAGTGGCGCTGATCCCCAACACACCCGCCAGCCACACGGGTGGCATGTGGAGGAGGTACACAAGAGGTGGATTAATGTCGACGATGTCGTGGTACAGCTTCGCACCATGAAGCAGGCGTCCGGTGCCGTAGAGATACCACGCGACGTCTGGATGGATAAGGTCGGTCATTGAGCGAACGATGTGCAACCCGAAGAGCAGCGGAATGCTCAACCAAATCACAACTCCGTTCTCGCGTGAGAGTGGTTGATGTTCGTGAATGATGATCACACTACCCGCCTGAATCCCAAGATGTTACCATGGCACCGTGTTGTCATGTTACTTCCTTCTCTCATACACAACGAACGAACCAATCGTTGCGATGGTGTCATATGACAATAGCAGATCTGAAAACCTCCGATCCTGGGAGTAGTACTGAATGAAGTCGAACGACCTCCTGCCCAGTGCCTGCTTCCATTCGGAAGTATTACTGACCAGGAGACTCGGCGGTGTGGTAACAAGGTCGGACACCACCTGATTGAAGAAGCGCCGCTCCAAGGAACCCATCTGCGCTAACGAGTTGTACCCATCGGGAGTGTTCGATTGTCCGCCTTCGTCATGATACAACGCAGGCAAGAACCAGAGGCACGCAAAAGGCGACTGCCACACCGCCCTACTGTAGTTGACGGCCGGAAACGCAGGTGTCATGCCTGTCGAGAAGACAAACACGGATCTCCCTGCCGCACGTTGTGCAAGGAAAGGGATCAAGTCAGCGTGGGCTTTCTTTCTTGCGCTCCAGACTATATCAAAGGTTATCATCAGCGTGATCAGTGTTAGCGGGATGATGACGTTGATGAATCGTGTCGATGTGAGCCAGTGGAAATACCGGCTCTTTCGCCATGACATCATCGCAACCGCTCCACTGGCAACGAGGAACAGTCCGAGTGCCGTGAGCGCAGGATAGAAATGGTATGCCCATCCCTTGTGCTGCAAAACGCCCACAACAAAAAACGCTGACCCAGCAACGAACGTCACGGAGCGGAACTCTTTCACCCGCCCATTTGACCTTTGCGCGAAAAAAACGGGGACCGAGAGAAGCAAGAACGGGGTCACTCTGTTTGCCAGCGTATCCTCCAGGGTTGTATCATACGCTTCATAAAACTGACCCATCTGCACGACGATGTCAATATACTCTTTGTGACACAACAAGACAACGGTCCAGTACAGCACCTGCACACCAACAACCACGAGGACATCAGGCCTCAGCAATGAGCTAACGCCACGCAATTTTCGAACGAGATAGATCTCGAGGACGATAAATGGAATCGGGAAATACGGCTTCAACGCAAAGCCTATCCCTGCGAGAAGACCAACAAGCGCGCCGAATCCCGGCCTGACGTCTTTCCTTTTCGCATGTACGGCAACTCCGCATAAGTAAGGAAAAATGAGAATCGCCATGACATGTTCACGCTGCCCGAAATCCGATGCAGCAAGCGTCGTAAGAAGGAGGGCAAGGAACAGAAAGAGAGCCCGCCGCAGGCCCAATGAAAGATCAGAGAGTACAGAATTCAGAAGCCGTGAAGAGAGGAGGAGACTCAGAAGGATGGTCAACAGGATCAGAATCCTGTACACATCGATCTCTGACCATCCCCCAATCCGCCCAAGCCACACCGCAGGCATGCCAAGATAGAAGACAAGGGGAGGGTTCAAGTCGATTACATCGCGATAGAGCCTTGCGCCATCAAGGAGCCGACCGGCCCCGTACAAGAACCAGCCAACGTCGTGACTGATGAGATGGCTGAACGAGCGTATAACGTAGAAGGCAAAAACCCCAACAAAGGCAAGAAACCAGAGAACGGTGTTGCGATCCTGTGACCATGATATGGAGACAGACCCGCTCACAGTTTCAATCTCGCCAGCAGTTTCCTCCCTCGACTCTTCATCGCCGGCGTCCCTTCTTCTGTCAGCTTCTCAAGCAACCTGAGTATCGAAGGCCTGAGCGTGCCGTCCTTCCAGGCAATGTCAGCAAGGGCCTGCATGGAGAATGTCCTTACGATACTGCTCCTGCCATTGAGATACTGCTTCAGGATCTTCACCACGGTCCGACGCTCGGCTTTGCTCAGCTCAAGCCGTGAGAACATCTGCGCGACGTGCCAGCGGACTTCCTGCTGATCAATCTTCGCAACCTTGTTCACAAGTTTGGATTTGAACGAAACGAGGAACTCCGGTCGCAGCGTCGTGATCTTTTCCACTGCATCCGCTGCCCGCATACGCACGAGAGGATCATCTGCAAGCATCGCGTTAAACAGTGGGTCGAACAGCCGCGCATCGGCCAGCACCTCGGCCACGACTTCCTCCGACTTCCCGATCGAGCGGCGGTCGCCGCCGCCCAGCATCTTCAGGAGATCTGCCTTCTTCATTTCTTGTCCTGTTGTTCAGCCGGGAAGTACCACGCCCGCCGGATACGTCCGTTGCGGACTTCGTACACGCCAATGGAAACCTGGCTGTGCTCACCATTCTTCCCCATCCACATTGCCCGTTCTCTGATCGCAACATAC
>CAYHRX010000092.1:0-4233 GCA_964359075.1 uncultured Chitinophagales bacterium | reverse complement strand
GTAAGCCACTCCTTCATCGCTTCGCTGCCTCTAACATCAGAATGCAGCGAGTCTCCCATCACCCCGTACCATTCAAGGTTGTCAGTCGCCAGCGCCATCATTCCGTCGGCATCGTGCTTGTTGAATGCCGCAATGAACGCTTCGACGGTTGCACGGTTCACTGAGTCTGCAGGTTGCGAGAATGCAGTCGCTGAAATCAAGAAGGACATACCGACTAGCAGTACCACGATAGGTTTTCGTCTATGTCTCATAACATGGACCAAGCTCGAGAGTTGTTGTTGGATATCGCCAAACGGCAACCGTGATCAGTCTGCCACCAGCGCAATGATGAGTCCGGCGGTGAGGCCTGTGAGAAAGAGCAGCGTCAGGAGCCAGGGTCCATCGGTCATTCGGCGGCAAATCAGAATGAGAAACCTATGCCGCCGTTGACCAGCAGCCCGTCGACGGACGACGCAGCATACACTGAGAAGATGATATCGCGGGTGAGAGGAGCAAACCAGAACCCACCGCCCACATCTGTATGCCACCCTCCGGGTGAATCGCTGCTGAGCCACACGCGGCCGGCATCGGCGAGGACGAGTATGCCGACTTCCGTTGGGATGAGAAGCTTAAGACGGAGAAGGAACATCCTCAGATCAGCACTTGCCAGCACGGACGCATCACCGCCGTATCGCTGCAACCGGTAACCCCGGAGCAATGAACCGCCCCCGAGAAACGCGGCTTCATAGAATGGATATCTTCCCTGCAGCTTCTCTCCTCGAAGCCGGAGGCCCACCACGAAGTCTCTCAGCAGCGTGTCTCCGAAAAAGAACCGGAAGTCCCCAACGAGTTTCTGGAAGGGTCGTCCCCCGTCGAACGGGTCGGGGAAGTTCCACGCCTCAAGCTGCCAGTAGACGCCACGGCTCGGATAAGGGATGCGGTCTCGCGTATCGACTTCGAGTTTCACACCCGTACCGAGGATGGTCTTGTCATTGCCGATGCTGTCGATATTCTTGTCATTCAGATAACGGTTGTTCTTCTGGCGTACCTGAAAGTGCTTGGCGAAGGATTCGATGCCGATGGCAACATTCTTGTGCGGGTGATGTTTGAGTGACGGATGAATGAGGTACTCAGTGGAGTTCACTCTATAGAAGTCCGCGTCCTCGAGTTCTTCATCCCTGTACGTCTCGTTGCCAAGACCGTAGAAGTTACGAACTTCGAGCTGAGAGGCGTGTGCATTGATATCAAGGTCAACCTTTCTCAAAAGAGAAGGCAGGTGTGCCGCGTACGCAAATTGGTAAGCACCAGTCTTGAGCGTGAAGCCTCCGACGAGATCCATCTTGTACACGTACGGAATTCGACGGAACCCAAATTCGTACAGCCTCGGCCCTCCCCCGATCAACAAGCCGTCGTCAGGAGTGTAATTGAAGAGGGGTGCTAGTGACCAATCGTGACCGTAATCCCGCGCCGGCTGGTACTTGGCGATCTCTTCTTCCTGTGCAACCGCATAAGTCGCCATCAGGAGGAGGAGAATGACAAGGACATGTATGAAGCGTGGACATTCCATGTGATCAGTTCAGCAAATTCCCATTCAGGTCAAGCCAGAACTCATTCTTCCCTCCGCCCATGTTGAGCCAGTCGCCGCTCCTGGCATTGAAGAACTTGACGCGCAGCCTCTCCCGCTCAAACTGAAGCTGGACGAAACCCGGAAATGATTCGCCCTGCTTCTTTGGATCTGTTGGAGCCGATGTGTACTCGAATGGCGGAGACGGCGACTTCACTCGTGATGGCTTTGACCCCGCGCCGGAGACGATATGGACTTTCGGGAACTCAGGACATGCCGAGTCAAGGTCAGGATAGTTCAACAACTGGAGTGAATGCTCGTGGCCTGCAAGTGTAAGCTGAAGCTTCACTTCAGCAGAATGGATAACGGCTTTCACCGAGTCGATGTACTGGCGGTACTTCTCGGCGCAGAGGTCTTCAGGATCAAACGTGTTCTTGAACCACGCGGAGGCGTTGGAATCCTTGTCGCAACGTGTCAGGTACTCAACAGTGTTCGTTTCGTCGTTCCACTCCGAGTACCCTCCGTGCTCGCCAACCGAGTAGAACGGATGATGAACGCAAAGTATCCTCCAGATGATACCTGGGCGCTGCCGCGAATTCACCAGCAGCTTGTGCAGACTGTCGAGAGCCGGACGCCAGGAAGAAAGCGGGGTCCGAAGAGGAAGTGCCGAATCAAAGAATATGAATTGCACGCTGTCTGCCGCACCCGGGGCGACGGCATAGGAGGCTTCGGCGGGCATCTTGAAGTAGTATGTCCAAAGATCAATCGCCGCTTCACGCTCGTTCCCTTTGTCGGTCAGACCGATGGGCATCTCTTCGAAGCTGATCAATCCGAACAGATAGCTCTCTTCCACAAGGTTACGCGCATAGTAATCATGGTTGCCTGCGATGGCATGAATGTTCGCTCTCCCAAGTCCCCGCATTGGTTCTTTGAACGGCCCGAGTATCTTCTTGACCTTGCTTTCAACGTCGTCTGCAGGCAGGTTTAAACCCGTGTTGTAGAAGTTGTCACCAAGAAAGATCATGGCATCGAACACACCGCCATCGTGCCGACCGATGTGCATGTCGGAGGCATAGCTGCCGCATGCGCGCAGCGTGCTTCCGGCTTCGCCCGCATCACCGATGGCGATGACGGTCAGCTTGTGATCTTCTCTCCCCTGTCCACGCGAACAGCTAACAACGGCAGTTACCATGAGAACGGAAACGAGGAGTCGTCTAATCATCATCTCGTGTATCCACACTGGAGCTTAGTCCTTTCACAAATGTGTTCTTGCCTGAGCTATCGTAGAAATACGTTTCGGTGTCCGCCTGCGGAATGAACGGCACGATTCCCCAGAGACAGCCATGCACATAACATTCATCAATCAGCTCATCGTCTCCCTTCCCGCCAACAATCCTGAGCGTGATACTCGACTCCACATCTCCTGTGACCACCGCTTTGTCGTCACCACCGTGCAAGTACAGCCGGACTTCTTTCGTCTCATCGGTGTTGAACACGCGATGGTACACAGGTTCTCCTTTCGAGCCGTCTGACTTCTTGTCGCGGCGATAGGCTGTGACTTCAACATGCTCGTCGTTGAGGCGCCGTACCCCGACATACTCAGGCTTGTCGCTAAAGTGAATATCAACGTATTTGGACACGTTGTGGTAATAGAAATCAGAAGCTTCTCTGAGCTGGTTGCGGCGCGACTTGAGCACGGCGGCAAGCCACGCACCGCGCTTCTCGTAGTACGGCTCTGGCAACCGGCGTACCGCACGGCCAATAACATCGTCACTCAGGTTGCCGAGAACAGCAAAGGTAACGCTATCCCACGTTGCACGATCCATGTCGGTGAGGATGCGGCGATCAACGAAGCGACCGGAGTACGTGAGGCTGTACAGGTTGTTGAAGTTCTCATAAAAACTCTCCATCTGTTCCACTGCCATGTCGGCAATCCAGGGAAAGAAGCCATCGAAGCGCGCAAAGGCCTGGTCGCGGTCGCGGGAGATCGGATAGTACACATCCCGCCCATTCTCCTTGAAACGCGCCCACCGCCACTGGTCGATGTGGCGGTCCCAGTCGCCTACAAGGATATCCAGCAGCCGGGCCGTAAGGTAGACACGAGAGTCGACGTGGTCTTCGCTGTTCTCCTCCAGATTCCCAAACAGCTTTAGCGTTCTCACCACTTTTTCGGCACCTGCAAAACCCGGAGTGTCGTCCTTGCCTTCATCGGGGTGTTCCTCAAGTACACCGAGTATCCCGGAGAACGTCTCCCGGAATTTCCCGAGCTTCTCGTCATCAGGCATTAGAACGAGAGACGGATGAGGGTGCAGAACGCCGAGAGCGTTCGCAAGTTCATCAACAACAAGTGCGCCCGCGGGGTTGGAGGAACTGATCTGATCTTGAAACACGTCGGCGGCGAACGTCACCTGCAACTCGGCAGGAAGGAGCTTCTTTGGGTCCTTGTCAACAGAACGGAACGCGAAGAGGCGCCCATCTTCGCCCTGCATGCGCAGTGATTTCGTCTGGAATCCCCCACCCTGCTCCACGGGCTTCAGTCCGCCAGCATATGTTAACATGTTCAGAACCGGAACGGTAATCGGGGTCGTCCACAAGTCGCGGTAATGCTCGCCGAAGAACATCTTGTGCAGCCCCCCGGCTTCATACTGAAGACCGGGAACGACAACGGCAGAATCGCCGGTGCGCTGAAG
>CAYHRX010000091.1:0-9668 GCA_964359075.1 uncultured Chitinophagales bacterium | reverse complement strand
GACATCCATCGCCGGGAAGATCCTCCTGTCACTCAGCTTTCGGTCAAGCACGATTTCCATGTTGCCAGTACCCTTGAACTCTTCAAAGATGACCTCATCCATCCTGCTGCCGGTTTCGATGAGGGCCGTTGAGATAATTGTGAGGCTGCCTCCCTCTTCGATGTTACGTGCGGCGCCAAAGAACCGCTTCGGCTTGTGCAGAGCGTTCGCATCGACACCACCGGAAAGGATTTTGCCGGAGTGTGGCACCACGGTGTTGTGGGCACGAGCCAAACGTGTGATGCTGTCGAGCAGAATCACTACATCCCGTTTTGCTTCCACCAGGCGCTTTGCCTTCTCCAAGACCATGTCAGAAACCTGCACGTGACGTTCGGGCGGCTCGTCGAATGTTGAGCTGACAACTTCGGCATTCACCGAGCGCTCCATGTCGGTGACTTCTTCCGGACGCTCATCAATGAGAAGGACAATGAGTTTGACTTCGGGATGATTTCTGGAGATGCTGTTCGCAATCTTCTGAAGGAGGATTGTTTTACCGGCCTTTGGAGGGGAGACGATCATGCCACGCTGTCCTTTGCCAATCGGTGCAAGCAGATCCATGATTCTCATGGAGTACTCACCCGGAGCTGTCTCGAGCCGGACCGCAGAGTTTGCATACAGCGGCGTCAGGTTGTCGAAGAGGACACGCTCGCGGATTGTCTCGGGGTTCTCATCATTCACGGCCTCCACACGCAACAGGGCGAAGAAGCGCTCTCCTTCTTTCGGAGGCCGCACCTGTCCGCTGACAGAGTCGCCCGTGCGCAAGTTGAATTTCTTGATCTGCGACGGCGAGACATAGATATCGTCCGGTGAAGGCAGATAGTTGTAGTCAACGGAGCGCAAGAAGCCGTATCCATCCGGCAACACTTCCAGCACGCCCCGGCTGAAGGTGAGTCCCCCTTGCTCGGTCTGCGCCTCCAGGATTTTGAAGATGAGTTCCTGCTTGCGCAGGTCGCTGTACCCGCTGATGTTCAGATCTTTGGCTATCTGATTCAGCTCAACGATCTTCTTCGACTTCAGTTCAGAGATGTCCATGCTCATGGATGAGACCTTTCAGGTGAGATTCCCCCTACCCCAATAACAACTCAAGTGACTAAGACCTGCTCAACACTTTACACAGGGAATGCAGATACGATTAAGAATTAATGGTTGGGTAAAGCGTCTGAGACCGATTGATGAGTTTGGAACAGGTGGTAAATGAGAGCTAACGCAGCTTCCTCTTTGTCAGATCTGACAACTGCAATATACACTAAACACCAAATATTGTCAAGCTTTTTTCCGGCACAGATAATCAAGCGCTTCGCCGACCACGTAGTGCGAGCCCGTAATCAGGATACGTTGCGAAGGCCTGCAATGTTTACGTGCACTCCTTAGCCCCTGGCGAACCGTTCCACCGGGCAGCACCGGAATTCGTTGCTGTCTGACATAATCAAACAACTTCCTTGCGCTCAAGGCTCTCTCGCCCTCTGGCGCAACAGGGATCAGAATACCGCTGACCCTTGATAGCCCGGCAACCATGGCCCGATAGTCCTTATCCTTCATCACTCCGAAAACGACCACCAGATCGTTCATGCCGCCGGAGCGAAGGGCATCAACAAGGGTGCGAATGCCCGGAGGGTTATGTGCAACGTCAAGTATGTAACGCTTCTCAGGGCCGATACGTTCGAGCCGTCCGTGGAGACCGGTGTTCTGAACGACATTTCTTAGTCCTCGCTGAATAGCCGAAACATCTATTCTCTCGAACGATGAACGTTGCTCATGATTCCTCCGAAGGATTTCCAGAGCCGCCACCGCAAGCTGCGCATTCTGTCTCTGGTGCGGTCCGGCCAGTCCCAGTTGAACGCCTGGCATCGAATATGTCCGAGACCGCATTGCGACTTTACTGGCCTCCGTTCGATGAAGCCCGAAGGAAACGACACGTTGTGAACGCAGAAGCCGGGTGTGCTTCCTTGCTGCTATCCCTCGCAGGGTCCGCAGCGTTGAAGCATCTGTTGCGGCGGTGATGCAGGGGACTCCCTTCTTGATGATCCCTCCCTTCTCCCGTGCAATTGCGGGAATAGTGCGGCCAAGGATGTCGGTATGATCGAGACCGACATTCGTTATCACACTCACCATCGGCTTCAAGACGTTCGTGGAATCGAGGCGACCACCGAGTCCGGCTTCGATGATGGCAATATCAACTCCCTCGTCGGCAAAGTACTGGAAGGCGATGCACGTTGTCGCCTCGAAGAACGTCGCTCGGCATTTCTCAATCATCGGACGCAGTGCACGGGCATAAGCCACGAGCCTTTTCTCCGGGATCTCTGCTCCATTGATCCTGATGCGTTCAGTGAACCTGACAAGATGGGGCGATGTGTAGAGACCAGTCTTGTATCCCGCCTCCATCGTTATCGACGCCAGGAATGCAGCTGTTGATCCTTTGCCGTTTGTACCGGCGATGTGGATCGACCGAAACCGCTTCTCCGGGTTGCCGACGGATTTGAGCAGATGCCTGATGTTTCCGAGGCCGAGCTTCATCCCCCGACGTTGAAGTCCGTGCAGGAACCTGAGAGTTTGAGAGTAGGAGTTCACCAGGTATCCACAACAGACACGCCTGTCTTCGCATCAAGACACCCGACGAGAGAGCCGACATCTGCAATCTTGTTCGTCTCGCAGTATTGCTCGATGCCTTGCGCGATCTTGATTCCGGCAGCGGGATCGATGAAGTTGGCGGTGCCAACCTGCACCGCAGTCGCACCGACCATCAGGAACTCGAGAGCATCGTTCGCGTTCATGATGCCGCCGATACCGAGCACGGGGATCTTCACAGCCCGCGCAGTCTCATACACTTTGGCAAGAGCGATTGGCTTAATTGCTGGGCCAGAAAGTCCCCCCGTGACTGTCGAGAGCATGGGCTTGCGAGTCTTCACATCCACGGCCATGCCGATGAGTGTGTTGATGACAGAGACGGCGTCAGCGCCCACAGATTCAACCGCGCGAGCGAACTCCGCGATGTGAGTAACATTGGGTGTGAGCTTCAGGATCAGCGGCTTGCGTGTGCGGGATCGGAGCCTCCGTGTGATCTCTTCCGTGAGCTCGCAACTTGTTCCGAAACTCAGCCCACCTTCCTTCACGTTCGGACATGAGACGTTGATCTCGTAACCATCAACACCTTCCACCACTTCCAGCTCATCCAGCACGGCGCAGTACTCATCAATTGAACTTGCCGCGATGTTTGCGATGACCGCAGTGTCGAGTGTCCGGAGGAAGGGGAGTTTCTCAGCGATGAACCGCTTCACACCAATGTTCGCGAGCCCGATGGAGTTGAGCATACCCCCCGCGGTCTCCACGATTCGCACAGGAGGATTGCCATCTCTTGGCTTCAGTGAAAGAGACTTGGTGATGATGCCTCCGAGCTGATTCACATCAGCCAGGTCGTTGCAGTCATCGCCATAGCCATACGTCCCCGATGCGACGAGCACGCGGTTCTTGAACTCAAGGCTCCGCAGATTGAACGAGGTGTGCACCATGGCTAGAGCCTTATGGTTTTTATGTCGAATGCGGGGCCGTCTTTGCACATCAGCGCGTACTTCTGATTGCCGCCGACAAGTTCCACCGGGCAACCCTGACAGATGCCGAAGCCGCACCCCATCGGCCCTTCAAGTGAGGCTTCGCAGGGGATGTCATTCTCTATGACATATTTCTGAAGTGCACGCAGCATTGGAGTTGGGCCGCAGGCAAACACTTTGGATTTTGGATACGTGCCAGCCGACAGCATTTGCCTTGCAAGATCAACCACGGTGCCGTGGAAACCCCTGGAGCCATCATCCGTCGCGACGCGAACATCCTGAAGATGAGTCTCAACAAGGACGGATGCGGTGCGGGAGCCAAGGAACGTCACGATCCTCTTCCCAATCCGTTTCAACTCCCGAGTTGCCATTGGAAGGGGAGCCACGCCAAGCCCGCCGCCGAGAAGTACCGCCGTATCGTAATGATTGCCTGCTAAATTGAAAGGAACACCGAGAGGGCCAAGCACGTCAATCGTCTCCCCTGTCCGCTTCTTTCTCAGCACCGCTGTACCTTTTCCGATGACGTGGAATATGATCTGGACATCATCGCCCTGAACATGGTAAATGCTGAATGGTCGGCGCAACAACGGCTCGATACCTTCATCCGTCTTGATGTTAACAAACTGACAGGGGGATGTGGCGGCAGCGATACGTGGTGAAACAAAGGTGAGGACGTACACATTCTCCGCCACCTGTTCAACTGACCTAACGGGGGAAGCTTCTTGAATCATCAGGATCGCGGTGGTTAATCTTCTTTCTTGGGTGGCGCAAGTTCCTCTTCAGGATCGTCGGGTCGTGATTGTTTGCCTTTTGGGGGTTGCTTCGCGGGGTCCTTCAGAAGAGAAGGATCTTTCACCTGTAAGGAATCGATCTTTGTTGTGTCAGGGGCCTTCTTGCTCTGATCATACTCATCAAGCTTGAGCCTGACGAGCGAGGCGTATTGCGAGCCGGGATAGAGGGAGACGAGGCGGCGATAGCTTGCGGCTGCGCTATCCGGTTGGAAGTTGACCCGCTCATAGATCCATCCGAGTGCATACTGAGCCTTCGATGCTGTGACAGACGAAGGGTATGTTTTGACAATTGCTCTTAAAGTGTCGCCGGCCGCTTGGGGGTTGCCAGCGTTCAGGAGTTTCTCCGCACGGGAGTACGATGCTTCTACCGGGTCAAGGCTCTTGGTTCTCGGAGGCATCCCCAACTGACGCTCTGCCTCCGGGGCAAACTCCGATTCGGGGTAGCGCAATGCGATTTCCTTGTAGAGAGAGTCTCCTCGCGAACGCGGCGCTGTCGTATCCTGTCCATAGATCTGCGCGAGAGTGAACAGCGCTCGCGGTACATTTGGACTTGAAGGATGATCGATGAGCACTCTGCTGAACCACTTCTCCGCAGAATCCGGCAGCCCCATGGTTGTGTAGAACAACGCCGCCAGCTCAACCTTATTGTAGGCCAGCCGCGCGTTCACCGTATCCATGGACATTGGAGGAGATGTCGGTGCCTTGGTGATTGTGCTGTCTTGTTTCGTTTGGAGGCTGTCCAGAGTTGAATCGACTTCTGCCTTCACTACGTTGTTTGTGTCGGGTGGTGCCAGCAGGGCGGATTTGATGCTATCATACTTCTGGATTTCATTTCGGTACTGAAGGTATTTTCCAAGGTACTCCGATCGGCGCATGAGTTGAGGAGTGATCGTTGCCTGAGGAAACTCCGATTTCCCTTTCGAGTAGCAGACGAATGCGGAGTCCAACACCTTCAGCTTTGTCTCAAACAAGTCGCCAAGCTGGAAGTAGGAATTTGCCGACGCGTCCGTACGAGCGTATGCAGTGTCGACATACGCGTATTGTGCAATTGCCCCATGATAGTCTTTGCTTTCCTTCAGCGCGTTGCCGATTTCGAGATTGATCTCGCCTGCAAACTCTCTGAAGTTCGAGCTGCCCAGCAGTTCCTTCAACAAGTCCAGGCTCTCCTCAAATGCCCCAAGTCTCGAAAGCATCCTCGCCTGACCGATCCGCGATTTGTAGCTGTGGACGTAGTTCGAGCTTGCGCTTTCAGCTTTCCTATATGCATCCAACGCTCTCTGATAGTTCTCTCCCTGGCTGTGCAGGCCGGCCAGATTCAGGTAGGCAGTACACCGCTCATCGGATGTTCCTGCCTTCTCGGCGGCTGTTTGATAATATGCCTTTGCGGGGTCGATGTTCTTGTTGTCAATCTCCAGTTGTGCAAGCAACACGGACGCCTTTGCGACGTAATCATTATCACCGCTCTTCGTTGCTTCGTCCACCAGTTCCTTTGCCACACTGCTCGACTTCGCCTGATCACTCATCATGTAGTACGTGTAGCCGAGCAAAAGCTTCGTTTCATTCGCGAGGTCGCTATTTGGAAATTGGTCGAGGAGTTCCTTGAACTTCCGCTCGGCCTGTTGGTTTTCGTTCTGATAATAGTATGACTTCCCGATCATCAGGAGCGCATCATCGACGAGATTTGACTCCGGGTGGTACTGAAGGAGCTTCGAGCACTTCTCGATCACTGCTGTGAGCTTTGCCTTTGTCGTCGACTGTACCTGGAATACATATCCAAACGGTTTGTCGGCCTGCTTGTTCTCACGCTGGTTCAGGATTTCATCTTCTGCCTCGCCGAACTGTCGCTGTGCATTGTAGAAGGTGTTGAAGTACGCGCCGATGAAATCTGTAACGGAACAGCCAGGCATCAGGGAAAGAAAGAGAACCCAGAAGATGAGGATAAGGCAGGATTTGATTACGAGGTGAGGACTACGCAACAATTCGCTTGCTCCAGTTCACATGCTACTCAATGAGAACTTAGCCAGAATCCCGGCAAAAGTCAACACACGACACGTTAAACCTTTGACCCTGAGACGAATCAAATACAGTGAGCACACGAAGCACTCAATTCCAATTCCAAACTAACATGGAGAGGAAACAATGAAGCGACTAACCACGGCTCTACTTGCCCTGCTGTTTACGGCATCAACACTTGGTCTGGCACAGCCTTTTGGCGGACCACCATGGGTTGTGAAGATGAGAGAGAATCTTGACAGACTGAGTGATGCCCTCAACCTGACTGACCAACAAGAATCACAGGTGAAGAAGCTGCATCTGGATCTGGAGAAGAAGCAGGTTCAGGTGCATTCCAAGATCCATCTGGCGCGGCTTGACATGAAGGAAATCTATCTTTCCGATAAGGCGGATCGTTCTGGGCTTGAGAAACTCCTCAAGCAGGTGTCTGACCTTCAGTATCAGCTCAAGATGAACCATCTCGACTTCTGGTTTGCAGTGAACGGGATACTGACTCCAGAACAACAGAAGATCTGGAAACAGCACATGGGTATGATGGCTGGTGAAATGAGGGACCGAATGCACAGGCGGATGCGGCACATGGGCCCGCCCATGCGAGATATGCCGGATCCACCGGATGAAGATTGAGCGAGGCGAGGAGAATCTTACGGGTTTGTCGGACGAACGTCAATCTCACTGAACATCGTCCGCTGAGGTGCCGTCACTGCAAAGACAACCGCGTTTGCGACGTCTTCGGGTTGGGTTATCTTGTCCCCCCTTTTATTTGTCGAGGAGAAGCTGGTATCAACCGACCCCGGAAAGATTGTCACCGTGATGATGCAAAACCGCTAAGTGCCCACTTGGTTGCGGCGTGTAAGGCAGAACAGCCTTTGTGCAAACAAACACAGCCCGCATGTTCAGTCTCCACATCTCATCGAACTCTTCCAGCAACAGCTCGGTTGCCGGCTTGAAATATCCGATCCCCGCATTGTTCACCAGCACGTCGATTCTGCCAAGCCGGTTGATCGGTGATGTCTGCGGGTTCAGCAGTAGCCTTGAGACCTCTCGACTGCAACTCAGCAACTGTAGCCTCTAGCCTGTCCTTTGACCTCGCCACGAGGACGACATGGCATCCTTCGATGGCGAGAGACTCAGATATTGCTCTTCCAATCACCTTGCTGGCTCCTGTAACAATGGCAACCTAGTTGTCAAGACTTCCCATGATTCTCCTAGTTGGGCCTGAAATAGCTTTCAGACGAGCTTACTCTGAATCAGCGTGAGGAATTCTTGTCGTGTCTTCACATCGTCTCTGAACGCCCCAAGCATGGCGCTGGTGGTGGCGACAGAGTTCTGCTTCTCAACACCTCGCATCATCATGCACATATGTCGCGCTTCAATCACAACGCCCACGCCCATGGGACTAAGAGCATTGTAGAGCGTATCGGCAATCTGCTGAGTCATGCGCTCCTGAACCTGCAACCGCCGGCTGAAGATCTCGACGATCCTGGGTATCTTGCTGAGTCCGATGATCTTCCCGTTGGGAATGTACGCCACGTGCGCCTTGCCAAAGAACGGGAGCATGTGGTGCTCACACATGCTGAAGAAATCCACGTCCTTCACAATCACCATCTCGCTGTACTTCTCGTTGAAGACAGCGCCATTCAGCTCCTTCTTGATGTCCGTGTGATAGCCGCTGGTCAAGAAGCCGAGCGCCTTGGCAACGCGATGCGGTGTGCGCAGCAAGCCCTCCCGTGCCGGATCTTCTCCGATCTGTTTCAGTACCTCCCGAACAACTTGTTCAAGCTTTTCCGTCGACGGCCCGTGATCAGTTCCCAACCTTATTCTCCCCTGTATTCGACAACATTGTTGTCCGATTCGTACAGCTTGATTGAGACGAGCTTGCCTTCAGTTATCTTTGGCTCCAGAATCTTCCAGAACGCCATGGCCATGTTTTCGGCGGTAGGAATGCAGCCACGCATGAAGTCCACATCCACGTTCATGTGCTTGTGGTCCACCCTTTCGACGATCTCGGCCTCGATGATGTCTGCCAGCCTCTTCAGATCGATTACCATGCCCGTTTCCGCCGGAGGGTCTCCGGCGACAGTGACCTCAATGTCATAGTTGTGTCCGTGACCGTTGGGGTTGTTGCATTTGCCGAAAACTGCGGCGTTCTTCTCGTCAGTCCAATTCGGATTGTAAAGCCGATGGGCAGCGCAGAACTGCGCTTTGCGTGTCACATACACCATGCCGGTGGTCTCCTCATTTCATTCAAACAACTATAAGAGCCCAAGTATCTCTTCCGTGTGTCCATCCACCTTCACCTTCTCGAAGATCTGGGCAATCACCCCCTTCTCGTTGATCAGAAATGTTGTGCGCTCGATTCCCATGTACTTCCTGCCGTACATGTTCTTCTCCTTCCACACACCATACTTCTGCACGAGCTCTTTCCCCTCATCGCTCACCAGCATAAAGGGGAGATCGTACTTGTCAGTGAACTTCTGATGTGATGCTACACTGTCGGTGCTGACTCCCAGCACGACGGCGCCCTTCTTCTGGATAATCTTGATGTTGTCCCTGAACGAACACGCTTCCCTTGTACAACCGGGAGTGTCATCCTTGGGGTAGAAGTAGAGTATCACTTTCTTCCCCTTCAAGTTTTTCAGCGAGAGAGAGTCTCCTGAAGTAGTGGGCAATGAAAAATCTGGAGCCTTTTCTCCAACCTTGAGCGTGGCCATGATCTGCGCTAGAATGAGTTCACGGCGTTGCGGACTTCGTCGTAGTTCGGCTCAACTCCCGGGTTCTCTGAGATCCAGGCATACTTCACTGATCCTGCAGCATCAAGCACGAACACTGACCGCTTCGCAGCCTGGTATCCGGGGATGCCGGCAAACGCTTCGTACACACCGCAGTACTCGTTTGCCGTCTCCTTCGTAACATCGCTGAGCACCGTGAAGGTGAGCTTGTTCTGGTCGGCGAATGCTTTGTTGGCAAACGGAGAATCCGTGCTGGCGGCGATCACCTGTGCGTTCATGGTGTTGAATGCTGCCAGGGAATCCCTGAACGTGCAGATCTCCTTCGTGCACACGCCTGTGAACGCGCCGGGATAGAACACGATGACAGTCTTCTTTCCCAGGAACTCTCTCAGAGTTCTTGGTTTCTTGTCCAGATCATACATGGTGAAATCGGGTGCTTTGTCTCCTACCTTGAGTGCCATGGTATTGAGTCCTTGGTTTTTAGTTAAGTGAGCTAGCAGGCTGTTGAAAAACCCAGCCGAACAGTCATTGCGAGCGAAGCGAAGCAA
>CAYHRX010000090.1:1944-9676 GCA_964359075.1 uncultured Chitinophagales bacterium | reverse complement strand
GATCTTTTGTTAGGGCAATGTATTTTCCCTTGACATTCTTTTCTATACACGCCTGTGAGGTTTTCAAGAGGCAGGCGGGGATCCCCTCAGCTCCACAAGAAGGGAACCAACGGTTCCCTTCAGCTTTTTAGGGGAAGCGAGACCACCCCGTAACGTCAGCCTAAGAGATCGGAACTTGAGCACTACCGAAGATTCGGTCGAGCACTCTTTCGCTGCCTAAACCACTCTTTGATCTTGTGAAGCATGTCCACTACACCAAGTAACAACAGAGCCAATTTCAGGAGATCGTGAAAGAATTGAAGATCGTTGGGATCCTCCATGTGCACCTCAAAAAAAACAGAAGCCCAACAATGGAGAGACAAACTGCCAAGCTCTCTTTCCACTATCCGGCTTCAAATCTGGTTTAACATGTTGGCAGTTACGTTTCAAAAGCTGCCAACAGTATAAGGTTACACCTATACGTATCTCAAGGCTTCATGGAAATCTCAATCTGAAATACCTAGTCTTTGTTTTGTAGAATGGTATCTAGTCCTAATCCGTTCGTGAACCGCTCGTTTGTCTCCAGGGTAATCGCTTGGCAAATCGAAGATAGATTCAAGTTCCCTCACAAACTCGATAACTCTGTATTCTGAAAGTCCTTTCTGTGCCCCCTTCGCGCTCCGCTTCAAAACATGGATTAACCTCGTCTCTGAGAACCTGAAATGTAAATGTGTATCAGTGATGTCCTTTGGCGTAAGCGGGTCCTCGTACTTGAGTTCGAATCGGCCGCGGTGAAGTATAGGTAACCATTTCGATAGCGCCTCGCCGTGAGTATCGAAGAGAGTTTTGAGACGGATTAGGCGTAAGACATAACTTTTCTCTTTCAGAATCGGTCTGAATATGTTCACCCAATCCTTCTTTGCCAATGCCTCCCCCTCTTGCCTCATGCTCTTAATTCGTTCCTTCTCTTTGTGACTAAGCTGCTTCCAAAAGTTCTCGGCAAGATACATAGTTGCTACTGAATCCAAGATGAAAGTCCGTATGAACTGAGGCTTGTTCTTCCATGCTAGGAGAGTACGATTGATTCTTGTTATCCACTTTTCGGTTTTCTTCACTGCAACATCAGATTTCTTTGAACCCATGTTCTCTAAGAGCAATTTGTTGAAACGAAGAAGGTTGAATCTCGCTTGGACGGCGAAAAAATCAGCTGGCACATCTTTCTCAGGGCATAAGAACTTTGGGAGGTACAAATAGGGAATGAAAGCGAGTTTAGAAAGGTCGAACGGTTGGGCTTGATAATGTTCGAGCTTCCTTGTTTCCACCAAGTAGGTTCTTCTAAGGCGAGGAAGCTCAGAATACGAATACACTTGTGGATATCTTTGGGTCATCTTGAACGCTTATCTGGAGGTTGCTCACATGAATTCACAATTGCTCAATCGCCATTTCAAGCACTGCCACCGCATTTTACGGTATAATCTGCCACCTACTGCCCGTTGATTGCCAGAGTCTGACAGTGTTATCGGCGCTCCCACTAGCAAATGTGTTACCGTCTGGACTAAAGGCAACCGATCTGACACTGCCGGTGTGCCCTGTCAAGGTTCTGAGGACAGTGCCGTCGCCTACCAGCCAGTGTTTGATGCTGCCAAGTTGAAGCGGAGTGTTATCACTCCCCCCACCTGCAACCGTGTTACCATCCAGACTAAAAGCAACTGAAGAGACGCTGCTTGGGGCTGTCAGTGTTCTGAGCAGGTTGCCACCGTTTACCAGCCAGAGTTTGACGGTGTTGTCATCGCTCCCACTGGCAATCATGTTACCGTCTGGGCTAAAAGTGGCCGAAAAGATATAGCTAGTGTGCCCTGTCAGTGTTCTGAGTAGAAACCCGTCACTTACCCGCCAGAGTTTAATGCTGCCATCAACGCTCACAATTGTGTTACCATCTGGACTAAACGCAACTTGAAAGACGGTGCTGGTGTGCCCTGTCAGTGTTCTAAGTAAAGAGCCGTCACTTACCCGCCAGAATTTGATGCTGCCGTCCTCGCTCCCGCCAGCAACCGTGTTACCATCCGGACTAAATGCAACCGAAAAGACAGTGCCGATGTGTCCTGTCAATGTTCTGAGCAGAGACCCATCGCTTACGCGCCAGAGTTTGATGCTGTTATCGGCACTCCCACTTGCAATCGTGTCTCCGTCTGGACTAAAGGCAACCGACCTGACACTGTTGGTGTGCCCTGCTAGCGTTCTGAACAGGGACGCGTTGCTTACGCGCCAGAGTTTGATGTTGTTATCACTGCTGCCTCCTACAACCAAGCTGCCGTCTGGACTGAAGGCGACCGAAGAGACACCCCCGTTGGCTGTCATTGATCTGATGTTTTCATAGTAGGGGAAATATCTTATTGAGATTGTGTTGCTGAATGACGAAGAGTTGTATCTTGATTCTGCCCTCACTCTGTATGAGAATGTCCTGCTTGTGTCGAGAGATGTGTTGCTGTAGGTTACCGTATCCACAGGCAAAGTGGCTAGTGTTACGAATTGCCCGGTGTTCTCAGCGCGTTCAAGAACAAACCTGAGTTCGAAACTCGAATTGTCCAACCAATTCAACCTCACTTCCGTTCTACTCACTGGAAGCATGGTAAGATTGCTTGGCGATAGGAAAGTAAACGACCTTTGGATAGTTGAATAGTTTGAGATGTTGTATCTGCTCTTCGCCCTGATTCTAAATGAATAGGAAATGCCAGCAAGAAAAGTATCAACGACTGTTGCTGTGGTTGTGTTAGCTCCGAGTGTCGTCACTAAACGAAAGTTTGTGCCACCGATGCCTAGTTCAATTTCAAAGCCTGTCTCGAACGTGGAATTGTCCTGCCATGTCAAGGTAACTGCCGTATCAGCCATGAAGGTTGCGGAAAGGATTGTAGGCGCCAGTTGCAGGGTGACTAAGGCTTCGTTGGAATAACCGCTTACCGTTGAATCCTGTACTGCTCGTGCTCGGAATCTGTAAGTGGTTCCAACATAGAAGGTATCTGCAATGGTCGTTGTCGCTGTGTTTGGTGGGACTTGTTTCACTCTGGTGTATGGCCCATTGTTTTCGCTTTGTTCTATCTCGTATCCTGTTTCGACTCTCGAATTATCGCTCCATTGTAGAGTCACGGAGGTATCAGTTGCTGTCGTCACTTGAAGATTTGAAGGTCGTAGTGTGAACACCGTAGTCATTACAACCTCTGACCCCGTCACGTTGTTGTCCGTGTCATACGCCTTGGCAAATATTGCATGCCGGCTGCTGTCAGAGTAGCTTCCTGTATTCCAAAGGTATCTGTATGGCGGGACAGCCAACGTGGTGTCGAGATGGCTGTCAACATACACCTCAACTTTTGCCACCCCCTTGTCATCAGTTGCTTCTACGAGTACCGGAACAAGACCAGCACCAATTGAACTATTGTTGAGTGGGCTAATGATGTGGACCTGCGGAGGGGTTGGACCAATAGGTTGAGTTGGCTGCTCATCCTTTTTGCATGAAGTTGCAATGAACAGCACTGTGAGAACGCAGTAGACTTTCAGTCGCATGGCCATCCCTTTCTCAAGCTCTTCAACCGTCGCCTTCACTTTCTCTTCGCCTCTTTGAGATAATGAACGAACCCCTTGACGTTGAACTTGAAGAGTAGAAAGAGCCGATACGGCAAGAGGAAACCCAACGCTTTGTGAGGTCGTGGCTCGGGAGTTCCCTCGATCAGCTCAACAAAGTCTCCCTTCCGGGCAATGATGACACTCTGACGAGTAATCCCATGTGCTGGCACGTGAAGTGAGATATGCCCGACGGAGTACCCCATCCGATGGAGAAGAGAAAGCAAGTCCCTTCCATAGTTTCTGTACGTGAGGGTATGTCCCCCACCGCCATGATACTCAGGCTCCATCAGGTGGACGTCCTTCTCACCGCTTGTGTCCACCCGGATGATGGTGTTCGGCCTGGAGTGATCGTATGGAACAGTCATGATGAATGAGCCTTCAGGCTTCAAAACACGGAAGATCTCTCTGTAGCCATCCTCATCCTTCCTCACGTGCTCAAATATATCCGAGGCAACAACGAGATCGAACGTCGCATCAGCATAGTGCAGCTTCTGGAAATCAGCATATTCTCTTGGATGCTTGCCCTCAGCGATCTTGGCAGGATCGTACTCCACGGCGTAGTAGTCAAACTTCTCGGCAAACATCACAGGATAGGAACCGCGGGCACTTGATTCAAGAATCTTCACCGACTTGTTCTTCGGCCACTGGAAAACCGGCAGCGAGCCGTGCTTCAACACCTGTCCGACAACGTACGCCACGGCTCGGTGCCGACTCGTGGCGCTACAGTTGCGGCACATCGTTCCTTCGCGATCCATCTCCGGCTTGAAGAACTCACCGCTCCAACCGCAGATATTGCACTGTCCTTTGATTGGGTTCAACGACTACTCCGGCTGGTTGACAAAGCAATACAGAAGGGGCGATTCCCCGATACCAGACTCGGCACCAAAGCATCGCCCCACGAACCGAAAACAACCTAATGAAAGATTGGGTCTATTTCAACAAGAGCGGTGCGGACAATACTCGTTCGTGCCGATTCCAAAAAGGTAGCTTGTGCTGAGCGGTGTTTTCGTCATAGTGGAATCGAGCACTGGCCTTTTTGTAAGTGATGACTTCTTAGAAACGGCGCTAGTATACAGCCTTGTAGGTGATGTCGATCTGAACCTTGGTGACAGAGTTCGGCAGAACTGTCGCTGGCTGCAAATGTCCCGCCCCATCAGAGACGCTAGCATAGAACAACTTGTCCTCATTGACAAATACACTGTACTTCCCTGGAGGTAAGGTTATCTGAAAGAAGCCGGTTGAGTTCGATGTTGTACGTGCAACAAACCTCGTCATGATGGCAAGATAGAACCCCCCATCGCGAGACCTAACCGCAGAATCAACGCGGGTGGCTTCAAACACAAGAAGCTCTCTCCGAACGGGAGTAATCGTCCCAGACGCTGAACCAGGCATGAAGTTGCCTTCCCAGAACCACACATTCCCCCACACTCCTTGTGTGATCGTGACCTGGGTGCTCGTGTCAGGCGGAATAGGAGAACCCCCGCCGATATCATGACACCCGTTCACCAGAGAAAGCGCGAACATTATGCACAAATGGATCAAGGTATCGATCACCTGCTTTGCCATGGTTCCTCCCTTCCCCCCGCCTCCTTATCTTCACTTCATCAACACCATTCGTCTCGTCTTAACAAATGATCCCACCCTCATTTGATAGAAGAATACGCCGGTGGGCAAGTCCGACGCATACAATGCGACCAAATGTTTGCCGGCAGGTCGATACTCGTTGACAATCGTTTGCACTTCACGACCAAGAACGTCAAATATCGTGATTGTCACGTGCCCTGCCTGTTGAAGCACAAACTCAAACCTTGTTGAAGAGTTGAATGGATTGGGATAGGTCTGCAACAATCTGAATTCCGATGGCATCTCACGGTCATTTTCTACTGACACCGGCGGCAGCGTATTCCTGAAAACGTAGTTCCCTTTCGTTGGGTCCCAGTTGCTCACGGCAAAGTCCAGACTTCTTGAAGCAACGGCACGAATGTCGATGAGTACTCCCGGCGACGGCGACGAGTAGAAACTGATCCAGCCGTTCTCCAGATCGCAGCACCACGGCGCTACTGAATCCGGGTCGCCGTTCCATCGAACTGAGAGGATGCTTTGCAGTGGAGCGCGGGGCAGATAGTACAGCTTCTTCGTTCCGTTGCTGATGAATTGGAGGTTCAGGGTGTCCAGCCCATCATTGTCGTAGTCACCAAACACAATCGCCTCGACAACGCTGTTCGTGGCCGACGTCCATTGCTCAGACTGGGTGAAGCTGCCATTCTGGTTCACATAGATACGGCATGCCTGCCACCAGCCGCCCGTCACCAGGTCCCTGTCTCCATCACGATCAATGTCGGTGAGATTGATTCCTGAGCCATAACCGCTCCACGACGAACTCCACCATGGCGTGGTGTTCAGTGTGCCGGCATTGTTGAGATAGATTTTGAACTTCCCCGTGCCACCAAGCTGGTTGTTGTCGGAGATTGCCAGATCGAGGTAGCCATCGTTGTTCACATCGCCGAGAGCAAGCGAGTTTGCAAACTGGCTCGCATCCGCCGATGACCATAGTGGCACCGTGCCGATGGAGTCGCCGTAGTTCCTGTACATCCGGTTGGGTGCTCTTTCGTTGGCAAAGACAAGATCCAGCCGTCCATCGTTGTCAACATCTGTCCAGCCGACATCGTAGCTGTACGAAGCCTGACTGCTCATCCAGCCCGGCAGCGAGTCCAAGCGGCCGTTGCGGTTGTAATAGATGCGGTTCTTCTCTGCACGAGAGTTGTACGCCTCACCACAGGCAGCGGCAAGATCGAGATCGCCATCTCCGTCGGCGTCTCCGAAAGCGCAACTGAATGTGTAGAACGAATCACGCGAGACCCACGAGGGTGAAGTCTCGAGTGTTCCACCGCGGTTCAGATAGAGCTTTATCTTCCCCTTCTGACTGAACCCCGCCGCTCCGATGTACACGGAGACGGCAACGTCGACATAGCCGTCTTTGTTGACGTCTCCAACAGAAAGATGTCCGTGATAGTCGATATCAGCCGATTGCCAGTTAGGAGTTGTGGGAAGCGATCCGGTACCTCTGTTCAGATACACCACCACACGCTGGCGAGCCATGTCGTTGCCGTTTGCAACCACGAGATCGAGCCAACCATCCTTGTTGATGTCGGCCCAGGCTGCGCCAGTGGAGTAGTTGGAGACATCCGTGGAGGTCCAGGTAGGCAGTGTGTTGAACGGAACCTGGGCCTTCAACGGTAGGACAAGTGAAAGCAACACCATCATAGCGGATATGTTTCGGCATTTCATGTTCATTCAGCTCCTGCCACGACCTTCGTCACTTCATCAACAGCATTCGTATCGTTTTCGACTTGTCCCCTGCCCTGAGCACAGCGAAGTAGACACCACTCGCGGTCTGGCTGGCATCCCAGACAACATCGTAACGGCCTGGAGATTTCACTCCATTGACAAGCGTTGCTATTTCACGACCGAGGACATCAAACACTCTAAGCAACACTGGCGACCCCACCCCAGCCCTCCCCTCAGCGATGTTTGAGCCCAGAGAGGGGAGGGAGTATGTAATCGTAGTTGTTAGGTTGAACGGGTTCGGATAGTTCTGCTCGAGCCGGAACGCGAACGGACCACCGTACCGAGGTTCTCCCACATTCACAACCGGTCCGAGAACGACCGTGTCTGAGTGAGCACTCTCGTTGCCGATTGAGTCAACAGCGGTAAGATAATAGAACCTTGGCCACGCACTACCCAGCGTGTCAATCCAAAGCGTGTCAGGATGAGGCTGGACATTCAATCGCGAGAAGCTCGTCAGTGAGTCAATGCTGCGGTAGATATTGTAACCGCGCAGGTCCATCTCAAGGTTCTTCCGCCAAGTCAGGAGGGCACCTTGCCCGTAGTTCTCCACCCAGATTCCCGTTGGTCGTTGGGGAACCACGCGAGGAACCTCAGACATCTCCGCAATCATTCCTTCTCGCCCCACCAGGTCAACAATGGACACGCCGACGTAGTACCGAGTACCAGCGGTGAGTCCGGGAATAATCGCGCTGCGGGTCGTGACTAACGAGTTCGATGTGTACACCCCGGGCGCAGTCCCGACATACACCTTGTACCGATACCAGTCAGGAACCAGCACACTATCCCA
>CAYHRX010000090.1:0-1934 GCA_964359075.1 uncultured Chitinophagales bacterium | reverse complement strand
GGGCATACAGTGATGTGCCATCACCACGGTCACGCACTTGCAGGCCCGACACAGACGATGGCATCATGTCAAGTGTCAGCAGCATGGCAAGCCCAGACTTGACGATGTTTGCACAATACGTCATGTCGAGATACTGAAGCAGGTCGTTGGGACTGTGATAGTATGGACTGAAGTTTTTCTCTATGCAGAACACTGTCCTGTAGTTCTGCTGCCAGAATGAGTAGCTGTCACTGCCGGAGCGATACGACGTTGTCAGAACCGGAATGAGAGGCGTGTATATTCGCATCATGGCGGCGTGGAGATTGCTGAACGCTTCGCTGGTCGTATACCACACGACGTAGACACTGTTGTCCGTTGGCGCCTGGTAGCGATTACCAATCATGTCATAGTTCTGCATCGCTTTGATGTCTCGATTTGCAGCCCTCGCCCTCTGTGCATAGCTCGCACTGCCACGCAGGCCAGCCTCCTCCGCAGCATATCCCATGAACCGCATCGAATACGCAGGCTGATAATTCACGAGCTTCAGCACTCGCGCCATCTCCAATGCCGCAGCAGTACCGGATGCATTGTCGTCAGCGCCAGGTGCCTGACTCAGATTGGATGAGTACGAGTCATGATGGCCCCCGACGATGAGCTCGGCGGTCGGATTTGAAATCCCCGGAATCGTTGCAACAACGTTTTGCTGCCACGTGCTGCTATACAGGAAGCTGTCCAGCACGACGTCCGTAATTCCTGTTTGAATGTACTTCCCTCTCAGCCAGCGGGACACACTATCCCGGTTTGCGTTGTTCCAGTATCGCGTCCCGAAGTTCTGCATTGCCTGGATGGATGAACGGATCGTTGTGTCG
Organism: uncultured Chitinophagales bacterium; assembly: GCA_964359075.1. Classification (GTDB taxonomy): domain Bacteria; phylum Bacteroidota; class Ignavibacteria; order UBA10030; family UBA6906; genus UBA11986. Next base: position 1,086 of record CAYHRX010000090.1, on the reverse strand, counting down.
GACACGTTGGCAATGACGTCCGAAATGAAGTCATTAGGACGATCAAAGACGCTTTGGGGCATATGTGTCGAGCGAGTCTCAACAGGGATAGTCTGTCGCTCGATCTCGAAACAAGTGTATCCTTTGGCTCGCAGCTGGTCAAACATCAGCGACGTTCCTTTCACGAGATCAAAGTCCGATGAGCTGTAGAGTACTCTGCAACCGAGTCCTTCATATGATCGCTGCGCCTGCGAACCTGGATGAACGGCAACAACGGCGTACGCATCGCTCCACGGTCTGTCGTCAATGATGCTCACAGGCACTCTCGCCCTGACCAGCTGCATAAGCGCAGTGCGATCAGCGCCAACGAGCAGGAACTCAGGGAAGCGATGGTAGACCCGCAACTCCGACAGCACGCTGCGGCTTGCCTCAACGTACTGATCAGTCGGGACTCGCAACAGCACATCATCCGTCTGCGAGACGAGATACAGCGGAAGGAATGCCATCACGAGCATTGTTAAGGAAATGAACCCGAACAGCTTCTTGATAGTCGAACTCGTTGCCATGATATGACTCCTTTCTTTCATTCATTCAACCTCCCGCTCCAGCCCTGCTTCCAACAGTGAGAGTGATAATGGACGAACAGCACCCGAGCAAGGACTCGTGCGAGAGACACAGAGATTAGTCCGAAGGAAAGCAAGGAGAGAGTATTGGAAGGAACATGTGCTCCTTGGAGAATTAACTCCAATTTTTGTTGTGAGTCAAATGAGAAAGGGAGGAACGAGGAGATATTCGGGAGTGAAAAGTCCTGAATAGCCGAGCCTGTTACTTCAACAGAAGCATCCGTTGGGTTTGGGTGGACTGCCCGGCATGGAGACGGCAGATGTAGACGCCACTGGCAGACTTCCACCCTCGTTCATCCCTCCCATCCCACACAACCTTGTGCGTACCTGCAGGCACCCGTTGGTACTCGAACGACCTCACCTTTCTGCCGAGTATGTCGAAGATCGTCAGCGTGAAGTCGGATTGGACGGGCAGCCTTATCTCAATGGTTGTAGATGGGTTGAAGGGATTGGGGTAGTTCTGTTCGAGTGAGATTTGTTCCGG
>CAYHRX010000089.1:0-9707 GCA_964359075.1 uncultured Chitinophagales bacterium | reverse complement strand
TACTTTCAAATCAGTCGACCAATCCTGATAGAGTGATCGTTGTGGCGGATCAGATACCTGTTGAGAGAAGGAAAAAAGAGATCCAGAAAGCGACGAAGCTTACGCTGGCATGGTGGTCGAAGCAGTCCGGAGTGCCATACTCCGTGATGTTCCACTCATCAAAGTCGGATCTCAACCTTCAGATTGCCGATTATCTGAATTGGGCGGTGTTCAGAAAGTGGGAACGGAAGGATCAGCGGAGCTATGACCTTGTCTCGAAACACGTGACCAGTGAGTACGAGACGTTCAAGAGAGGCTCCGAATTGTACTATTAGAAACATGACCGCCCTGACTACCCCGCTGAACGGGGAGAGCCCCATGGGCTCTTGTTATCAGGGCGGAACCTTTTTCAAACTTAAGAGCCAATGAGTTCACTCAAAGGCTCCGACATAAGATACGATATCGCAAGACTGTTGTCAATGGCTCAAACCCATTGATTAGACAGGTTTCCGGCAAGGACAATCATTAATGCCCTCCACCATCGACAAACTCATCATCAACTCTCCCTACGAGGAGCCGAAGAGCTACTGGAGCTACGACCCTAAGACTCGTACGTTCACCAAGAAGGAAGGCCGTCGTCCGGCAGGGTATGTTATTGCCTCGGAGAGTTCTCGTGCTTATGACGACCCAGGCATCTTTGTTGAAATTCCTCTTGTCAATACAATCCGGCCGAGAGTAAAGGCGTGGTGTGAGAACCAGAGCAATCCGTACGTAGGCGTCACGGGCATCACCAAGCGGCTACTCGAACACTGGAACAACCCTGAACAAAGGGACAAGAGGCTCTTCTTCTGTCAGTTGGAGGCCATCGAAACACTCATCTGGCTTGTAGAAGCGAATGAGTCGGAGAAGGTAGGCATCGACATCCCCTCGGACGGCGGAGAGTTTGTCCGTCTCTGCTCCAAGATGGCAACAGGCTCGGGCAAGACCATCGTCATGGCAATGCTCGCTGCATGGCAAATCCTCAACAAGGTGACATACCCGCAAGACCCGCGGTTCTCAAAACACATCTTTGTAGTTGCACCCGGCCTCACCGTCAAGAGCCGTCTCCAAGTGTTGAACCCCACTGCTCCGGGAAACTACTACGATGAGTTCAACATCGTACCCTCAGGGCTCCGCGACAAGTTACGGTTGGGGAAGATACTTATCCGCAACTGGCATGCGCTCAACTGGGAGACGGAAGAAAAGGTTGCCAGGAAAAAGACAGTCGACAAGCGCGGTGCGAAAAGCGATGTGGCGTATGTGCGTGAAGTGTTGGGCGAGATGGCTGATGCCCGCAGCATCGTGGTCATCAACGACGAGGCGCACCATGCATGGCGTGTACCGGCTGAGTCGAAGGTTAAGGGGGTGAAGAAGGAGGATATCGAAGAGGCAACCAAATGGGTCGGCGGCCTCGACAGGATCAACAAGGCACGCGGCATCCTCAAGTGCTTCGATTTCTCGGCCACACCCTTTGCCCCGTCGGGCAAGCGAAGTACGGAAGAAGCGCTCTTTGACTGGATCGTCAGCGACTTCGGTCTGAACGACGCAATCGAATCCGGACTTGTGAAGACTCCACGAATCGTCATCCGCGATGATGGACAACTCTCGAAGGACTACAAGTCCCGCTTGTACCACATCTACAACGACCCCGAAGTCAAAGCAGACATCAACCGAAAGACGGAAGAGCACGACCCGTTGCCCGACCTTGTCACGAACGGATATTACCTGCTCGATAAGGACTGGCTCAAGACTGCAGAGGATTGGAAAGAAGCTAAAGCCCCAACACCGCCGGTGATGATCACCGTAACCAATCGGACCGAGACTGCCGCACGAGTGAAGTACGCTTTTGACCATAAGAAGATCAAGATCGACGAGCTTGCGGTACCTGACCGGACGCTGCATATAGATTCGAAGGTGCTGGATATGGCGGAGTCTCAGGATGAGCCTCTCCTCGAAATGGAAACCGAACCGGAAGCAGAAGAGAACAATGATGAGCCGGTTAAGAAACTCACAAAGAAGGAGGAAGCCGAGCAGCTTCGTCAGAGAGTTGACACCGTTGGACAGGTTGGAAGGCCGGGGGAACAAATCCAGAGCGTGATCTCGGTCGGCATGCTCTCGGAAGGCTGGGATGCGAAGACGGTCACGCACGTCATGGGGTTGCGGGCGTTCACGAGTCAGTTGCTCTGCGAACAAGTTGTTGGTCGTGGCCTTCGCAGGACTTCGTACCAGGTTGGAAGCGATGGGCTCTTCGAGCCGGAGTACGTCAACATCTTTGGAGTACCCTTTACGTTCCTGCCTCATGAAGACACGGGCGACGTTGTCCCAAGGACACCGAAGCCGAAGACGCCGATCGAGCCAGACTCCAAGAAAAAACAGTACGAGGTTAGCTGGCCAAACATTATCCGTATCGACCACGTGTACACCCCGACTTTGAAGGTCGACGTTGATAGCGTACCCGTGCTAGGGATTGATTGCTACAAGACGACGACTCTCGCTGATCTTGCGCCAATTGTCGAAGGCAAACCGGACGTCTCCATGATAGCCACGATCTCATTGGAGGAGCTTGGGAAGAAGTTCAGGACCCAACGGATTATCTTTGAAACAGCAGCCGACATCTACGACCAGATGAAACCAACATGGAAGGGGTCGAAAGAATACCTTCTCGCTCAGGTCATCAAGATCGTTGAGCAGTTCATGCACTCAGACAAAATCCAGATCATCCCACCGCTCTTCAACGAAGATGACCTCAAGCGGCGAATTGTGCTGACATTGAACATGAAGAAAGTTGTGCAGCATATCTGGGAACAGATCAGGTTTGAGAACACCGAGGCCATTGAAGCGGTGTTTGATGCTGACTTTCCGATTCGTTCAACAGGCGACATGCGCACCTGGTACACGGGCAAACCGTGTGAGCCAGCTACCAAGTCGCATATCAACTTCACGGTGTTCGACAGCAGATGGGAAGCCTCTGAATCGTTCGAGCTAGACCGCAACCCGAACGTAGCAGCTTGGGTGAAGAACGATCATCTCGGGTTTGAGATTGCGTATGTTTTTGAGGGTGTCATTCACAAGTATCGGCCTGACTTCATCATCAAACTTGTGGACGGAACCCATCTTGTTCTTGAGACCAAGGGACAGGATACGCAGAAAGACCGTACCAAACGAGAGTTCCTCGACGAGTGGGTAAGGGCGGTGAATGCACATGGGGGATTTGGGGAGTGGAGATGGGCGGTGTCGATGCATCCAAAAGACGTGGCAGATTTGGTTAGCCCCTAACAAAAATCCCGCCTTCCCGACAAGTTGGGAGAGCGGGATTTCTTTTTCTTTGCGCCCTTTGCGCCTTTGCGTGATCCTAAATAAAGAGTGGCGCAAGCACCAGCGTAATCGTGCTGAGCAGCTTGATCAACACGTGCAGCGATGGTCCAGCTGTATCCTTGAACGGATCGCCAACTGTATCACCGACTACCGAAGCCTTGTGCGGATCGGACTTCTTCCCGCCGTAGGCGCCTGTTTCGATGTACTTCTTTGCGTTGTCCCATGCACCGCCGCCGTTGTTCAGGAAGAGCGCAACGAGAATACCAACGATTGTTCCCACCATCAACAACCCGCCAACGACTTCAGCGCCGCTGGCTCCATGAGCCGGAGATCCCGAAGCTACGAAGAGCCACTTGAACAGGAGTCCAACGGCAATCGGCGTCCCGACCACGAGCAGGCCGGGCATCACCATCTCTCGTAGTGCTGCCTTCGTTGCGATATCAACACACTGGCCATAGTCTGGCTTGGAGGTGCCGGCCATGATGCCGGGGTTGTTCTTAAACTGCTCGCGCACGTTGTTGATGATCGAATATGCGGCGCGTCCCACGGCCTTGATCGCCATCGAAGAGAACAGAAACACCAGCACCGCGCCGAACATTGCTCCCACAAACACTTCCGGCTTATTCAAGTTGATGACACCCTCGAAGCTTGGCATGTAGATCTTCACTTCGTCGATGTACGCACTGAAGAGAAGAAAGGCCGCAAGTGCTGCGGAGCCGACTGCATAGCCCTTGGTCAGCGCTTTGGTCGTGTTGCCGACGGAATCAAGGCGGTCTGTGCGCTCTCGGATTTCGTGGGGTTGCTGGCTCATCTCAACAATTCCGCCCGCGTTGTCGGTAATGGGACCGAAGGTATCCATCGCGAGAATGTACGCTGCTGTGCCGAGCATACCCATTGTTGCAACTGCCGTTCCGAACAATCCTGCATGCTGCAGGCCGGAGTGATTGCCGAGGAAATACGCGCCAACGATTGCAGCCGCGATTACGAGCACCGGATAGCCGGTGGATTCCATACCTACAGCAATACCTGCAATGATGTTCGTAGCTGGTCCCGTTTGGGATGCCACAGCAATTGACTTCACCGGACGATACTTGTACTCTGTGTAGTATTGGGTGATGAGGACGAATGCGATCGACGTCAGCACGCCGATCAGACCGCAGAGGAAGAAGTTGAAGTAGTACTCAGAGCCGAGCAGCCAGCGTGATGCGAGGAAGAAACCGGCAATGGCGATCACCGACGTGATGTAGTATCCGCGGTTGAGCGCCTTCATGGGGTCTTCCTTGTCGTTCGTCTTCACCGACATGATGCCGACGATGGAGGCAAGGATACCGAACGCACGCGCGACGAGCGGGAACAGAAGCACCCCCAGCAGTGTCAGTCCCTGTGCCTCGAACACCCCACGGTTGGCATTGTACAGACCAGCCGCGAGGATCATCGCACCGATGTTCTCTGCTGCAGTTGACTCGAACAAGTCGGCGCCGCGGCCCGCGCAATCACCGACGTTGTCTCCAACGAGGTCGGCAATCACCGCCGGGTTGCGTGGATCGTCCTCCGGGATTCCGGCCTCCACCTTCCCCACGAGGTCAGCGCCAACGTCGGCGGCCTTGGTGTAGATGCCGCCACCAAGCTGTGCAAACAAGGCGACGAAGCTCGCGCCAAATCCGTATCCCACAATAAGGAGGGGGATCTTTGTAACGTCCTCCGTGACGCCAGAGGCCTGCACGATTGCAAAGAGACCGGCCACTCCGAGCAAGCTCATTGCCACGACGAAGAAGCCTGATACCGCGCCGCCACGCAATGCGGGCTGCAACGCGCTGTTCATATCCTTTGTTGCTCCTGCTGCCGTGCGTATGTTGGAGCGGATCGCAACCCACATACCCATATAGCCTGCTGCGACTGAGCACAACGCTCCGAGAACGAACGAGAGTGTCGTCCACAATGCAAGATCTCCCGGACTTGCCGGATCGTGCTCGTTATGCGCACGGACGAATGCATAGAGAATGTAGATGATTGCAGCAAGTGCGGTGGCAAGATAGAGGATCGTCCTGTTCTGTCGCCTCAAGAATGCTTCAGCGCCTGACTTGATTGCGTCTGAGATCTCGCGCATCCGGGGAGTGCCGGTGTCACGCTTCATCACGTCTCTGATGAGGTAGATGGCAAACAGGAGTCCGAGGACGCTGATGCCCAGTATCAAGTTCAGTTCCATGTGGCTTGGAGTACTCCTTTCAATTGACGTTTACGGATCTACCGGTTTTACTTCACTCTCGTAGGGAAATGTACACGCTTGAGTTGTACTAAAGATGCCAGCCATTCGGCTTGTGTAGCGGTGAAGCATGTCTCCACCGCTCGCAGGATTTCCTAGAGTTCCAATCGGATTAGATGCCAGCCCGCGAAGTAGCCCGAGCTGACCATGTGATGCACCCAGGCGGGTAATACAAAAAACTTGGTCATAAGAAACGGAAAAATGAAGACTTAATCAAGAGCGCATCAGGATACCTTCGAGTCCCTTCCATCACGCATTGCATAGCGGACTATTATTGAGGGCGGCGGCGAGTCCGGGTTACTGGCGGGCTGGATTGGGGGACGAGGATGAGGCTCCCCGCTGGCGCGAGGCACGACCAGGGATTGCCTTAAGCCGCCCCTATCGGGGCTTGAAGAAACTCCCACAAGCACGGATAAACCGAGACAAGAGAACCTAACCGCCGAGTACGCAGAGAAAGAAATATAGTCAGGTTTGAGATACAACACCAGCTTGGGCCTTTGATTCGACCCGGCTGACGTATACTGCCGCTGTGATGTCTCCGGTAACGTTTAGAACGGTTCTGCACATATCCAACAGTCGGTCCACCCCATAGATTATCGCGATGCCGTCGCCAGGGACTCCGATGGAGAGCAGGATAAGAACGATGACTGGCAACGACCCGCCGGGAACGCCAGCCGTCCCGATTCCTCCCAGAACTGCAATTACGACGACAAAAATCTGCTGGGCGAGATCGAGGTGCACGCCAAAGCATTGCGCAAGAAACAAAACCGTGATTCCCTCATAGAGCGCAGTTCCGTTCTGGTTTGCTGTGCTGCCAATCGTCAACACGAAACTTGTGATGTCCTTTGGGAGTTTCAGCTTGTCTATTGTTACGCGTATGGCGGTGGGCAGCGTGGCGTTGCTTGAGCTGGTCGAGAACGCCGTCAGCATCACTTCACTGATATTCCTGAAGAAATACAGCGGACTCATCTTTCCGAGAAACTTCAGCACAAGCGAGTACGTCACGAACTGATGAATCGCGAGAGCGATCAGCACGGTGAGAACGAACTCGAACACAAGGCTGAGAATGGAGAACCCGAACGTGGCCGTAAGCGTGAAGAGCAATGAGGCAACTCCAAACGGCGCCAGTTTCATTCCAAAGCCGATCACCTTCATCACCACTTCATATAGACCCTCGAGGAACTGTTTGAAGGTTTTCACCTTCTCCTGGTTTAGCGCCGTCATGGCGACACCGATCATGAGGGAGAAGAACATGATCGCCAGCAACCCACCACCCGTGTACGACGGATCAAAGGCGCGGGCCATGTCTTCGATGGGGTTTTTCGGGACGATTGTGGTGAGGATATCGCCGATGCTTTTTGGAACAAGTTCCGCCGTGCTCTGAACGCCCTGGGAGTTTGCTGAGTACCGCTCGATGAGTAGTTGCCGATCCTGGGGCGTAATGCTCTTCCCGGGCTGAACAACCCTTACCATCACAATCCCGATGGTGACGGAGATGATGGACACGAGGATGGCGTATGAGAGTGTGCGCATTCCCACTCTTCCGATCCTTCTGAGATCGCCGAGTTCCGCAACGCCGAGGGCGAGCGCGGAGACGATTAGGGGAATCACCATCATAAAAATCATTCTCAGGAATACATCCCCGACCGGCTTGACGTACCTGACGATGGACTCAACGGTCTCCTTATCCAGGCCGGAATACTGAACCACAATTCCTGCGACGATTCCGGTAAGCATACCGACGAAGATTTTGTTATGCAGCGCCGTGGTTTTCATTTTATGGGATGTTGGTTATGTCATCGGAGAATACGCACCAGGAAAGCCTTCACGGGCGATTTCCACCGGGCCTTCGAAGCGTCCTTGTCCATACGTAGTAGATCGGTATACCCAGGAGCACTATGAAAACGCCGGGCCATGTGTACGTGGGTTTGTAGATAAGGAGATCGAGTGAGATAGCTGCGGCAGCGATGACATAGATAGCAGGAAGAATCGGGTAGCCCAAAGCCCTGTACGGCCGCTCTGCATCCGGCCTCAATCTCCTCAGACGGAAGATACCTGCAATGGTGAGAATGTAAAAGATAAGCACAGCGAAAATAACATAGTCCAGCAAGTCACCATAGTTGCCTGAGAGGCACAATGCGCTGGCCCAGATCCCTTGAACAAAAAGCGCAACGCCGGGAACAGAGTTCTTGTTGAGCGTGCCGGCGCTTCTGAAGAAGAGGCCGTCCTGAGCCATGGCGTAGTACACTCTGGCCCCTGCGAGGATAAGCCCGTTGTTGCAGCCGAATGTCGAGATCATAATCAGTGCCGCCATGATGATGGCGGCAGGTTCACCGAAAATCATTGACGCAGCAGCGGTACCGACGCGGTCGTTGGCTGCAAATTGGATTCCCCGACCAAGGACATCCGTTGCATCAGGCGTTCCGACAACCGGAAGAACAAGAATGTAGGCAACGTTGGCCAGAATATAGAGGATCGTTACTATCCCAGTGCCGAGTGCAAGGCTGACCGGAATATTCTTCTTAGGATTAACGACCTCGCCTGCGGTGAACGTAATGTTGTTCCATGCGTCGCTCGAAAACAGCGAGCCAACCATGGCAACGCCGATCGCAGCAAGTATTCCAAACCCTCCATGCGCTTCGATCGAGACGATTCTACCATCGGTAACATGGGTCCATGTTGAGCTCCAAAAGTTTGAGAAGTTCGCCGCAACCGCGGCAGAATTCTTCCCAATGAAGATGCCGAGCAGGATAAGTCCGAGGAGCGCTGCAGTCTTTGCAAGCGTGAAGATGTCTTGCACGATCTTCCCCGTCTTCAGCCCCTGCGCATTTAGGTAGGTGAGTCCTGCAATCACTACAATGGCGAGCATCTGTGCAGCAGATACCTTCAGATTCCCTAGTGCGAACAGGATGTTGTCCTCGCCGAATGCGGGGAAAATGACCGAGGTGTACTTTGCGAAGGCAACACCGACCGCCGCGATGGTTCCGGCCTGAATGACCATGAAGAACGTCCAGCCGTACAGGAAGCCAACCAGCGGATTGTATGCCTCACGCAAGTACACGTACTGACCGCCTGCCTGGGGCATCATTCCTGCCAGTTCACCATAGCTTAGCGCTGCAATCAGTGTTATCGCTCCAGTGATTGCCCATACCAGCAGCAGGTATCCGGGTGATCCCACTGTGCGGGCGATATCCGCACTGACAATGAATATCCCCGACCCGATCATCGAGCCGATGACGATCATTGTCGAATCGAGAAGTTTCAGCTCGCGCTTAAGCTCGGGTGCGTTCCCCGTCATGGTTCTCCTCGGCAGGTGGTATGGAGATGGAGTTGGACAAAGACAAGCGCCAGCCCGCTTGAATCAGGCGGGCACGGAGATTGAACATCACTTCCCTTGAGCGTTCACTCGTGCCATAACGCTGTGTTTTCGGCTGTAGGCAAAATAGATCACGAAACCAATCAAGAGCCATACGAGAAGTCTCCACCAGTTATCGACCGGCAGCGAGAACATAAGGAGGAGACAGCAGAGAATTCCCATGATCGGAACGAATGGGAAGAGTGGAGCCCGGAATGGCCTCTCGGCTTCAGGATGCTTCTTTCGCATGATGAGGACAGCAGTGCAAACGATCACGAATGCAAGCAGTGTACCGATATTGGTGAGATGGAGGAGCGCATCGATGGGTAACAGACCCGCCATAAATGCAACGAAAACTCCGACCAGAATTGTGCTTTTCCATGGTGTGCGAAACTTTGGATGGACTGCCGCGAAGAAACTCGGGGGAACCATTCCGTCACGAGCCATTGCAAGGAACACCCGTGGTCCTGAGAGCATCATCACAAGCAAAACGGAAGTTATTCCCGCAACACCGGCGGCAGCAATGATTGCTTCCGCCCATGGGAGTCCAGCATGCTTGAATGCATCGGAGACCCCAGCGTTCACACTGATCGCCGTATACGGAACCATACCAGTCAACACTGCTACAACCGCAATGTACAACACCGTGCAGATGATCAAGGATGCCACAATGCCAATTGGGACATCACGATTGGGACGTTTCGCCTCTTCGGCATGCGTCGAGACCGAGTCAAAGCCGATATAGGCAATGAACGA